>CAMWVM010000125.1 GCA_947177715.1 uncultured Ruminococcus sp. | reverse complement strand
GCAAGATGTCCCCCAGCCTCCAACCTATCCTTTCGGATAGCTGTGGCGGCGGGAGCCATTATGTTTTTAGTGGAAATAGAATCTCCCACTAAAAATGTCAGCTGAAGCTGACATTGCCACGTTGAAAACGGGCAATCCCTTATTTGAATGTTAAATATAAGTAATTTATGAGAACGGAGATTAAAATGAAAATAAATTTTAATGTTATAAGAACAAATTTAAAAACATATTTTAAAAATAATATTTTATTTTTAACTTTTGTTTTATCATCTGTTATTAACTCTTTTTTACTTCGAGTTTTTACAGTTGGTTTTAGCTACAATCAAATAAAACCTCTTTTAGCAGATATAGCTGTGACATTGATTTTGGGAATGTTTGGGTATTTATTTAAATCAAAAAAACAATTTGGCTATTTTATGTTCTGGACAGTTATATTTGCTGTACTAAGTGCAGGAAATTCAATATATTATACTAATTATAAATCGTTCATGTCCGTTTCCCTCATTTCAACTGCTTCACAGTTAGGCGGTGTCATGGACGCTGTAACAGAGAATATCATGGAAGCTAAGGACTTGATATTCATATGGTCAATACTTGCACTTATAGGTGTGTATGTCTATATAAAGAAGAAGCTTCCGAATTATTTTAATGCAATAGCTGAGAAAAAAGCAAGAAAAAAATACTTTTTCAGCACATTTGCAACAGCAGCGGTGATAGCTGGTGTTTTTGCAACTATGCTTACCGGAACGGATTATTCAAGACTGAAAAAGCAATGGAACAGAGAGTATGTTCTTGGAACTTTTGGACTTTATACATACCAAATAAGCGATTCGGTTTCATGCATTAATGCTAAACTTAATATGCTTATGGGCTATTCTCAAAGCGAAGAGGCTTTTAGAGATTTTTATGATAAAAAAGAAGAAACAAAGCCAGCTAAAAAAGATAATGATTATTCCAATATTTTTGAAGGCAAAAACATTCTTACTATCCATGCGGAAAGTATTCAGCAATTTACTTTGGATACATATATTAATGGTGAAGAACTTACTCCTAATTTGAACAAGTTGGCACGAGAGGGATTATATTTCTCTAATTTCTATGCTCAGGAAAGCGTTGGTACAAGTTCAGACAGTGAATTTACTTTTTCAAGCTCGCTAATGCCGGCGTCAAGCGGTACTGTTGCCATAAATTATTGGGACAGGGATTATACTACAGTGCAAAGTATGCTGAGAGATAAAGGTTATTATACTTTCAGTATGCATGGAAATAACGGCTCGTATTGGAATAGAATGAACCTTCATAATGCTTTGGGTTATGAAAAATTTTATAACTATACAACTGATTTTAATATTGATGAAACTATAGGTCTTGGTTTATCAGATAAATCATTCTTTCAACAGGCTGTGCCAATAATAAAGAGTATTTCTGAGGAGCATAAGAATTTCTATGGTGCCTTGCTGATGCTCACAAACCATACTCCTTTTACTGATATTGAACGTGTAAGCGATTTTGAGGTAGACTTTAAGTACAAGAAATACAATAAGGATACCGGACTTTATGAAGAGGTTTCGGCGCCATTTCTTGAGGGAACAAAATTAGGCAGCTACTTTAAATCGGTTCACTATGCGGATGAAGCTCTTGGACAGCTTATGGCAGACCTTGAAAAAGAGGGATTGCTTGATAATACGGTTGTAGTTATTTACGGCGATCATGACGCAAAGATAAAAGAATCAGAATATGAGTATTATTATAACTACAATCCTTTCACTGAAACTGTGCTTGGTGAAGATGATCCTGGGTATGTTCCTGTAGACGATTTCTATTATAATATAAACCGTAAAGTACCTTTCATTATCTGGTCTAAGGATGGAGGATATGAGCCTAAGGAGATTACAAAGGTTATGGGCATGTATGATGTCCAGCCGACATTAGGGAATATGTTTGGATTTAAGAATAATTTCGCATTGGGACATGATATATTCTCCTTTGATGACGAGGAAGAAAATATTGTAATTTTCCCTAACGGAAATTTTATAACTGACACAATTTATTATGATAGTCAGAAGAACAAATATTTTGATATTAAAGGATATAATAATCTTTCCACTAAGGTTTCATGTAACCAGGTGTTTAAAGATACTCCAATTCCGCTTTATATTGAAAGCATTCATAGTATATTCAAGGCAACAGAAAACCCCTATTCGTTAATTCAAGCGGAATCAAGAGTTAATGACGGAGTAGTTGATGAAACTTATATAACCGAAAAATCCGGTTATGCTGAGGAAAGGATTAATATTTCCAATGCTATAATTTATTATGATATGATCAATAAATCTGATCATGGATTTAACAGTGGTATGAACTCAACTGATATAAATCTTGACAGCGGATCTGTTTTTGCTCCTCCGTCTGAAAAAGCAAGAAGACATTTAATGATTATGTAAAAAAACTGTGCTTCACATTAGTGTCACGATGTTTTGGAGAATTGAGAGGTTACCTCTCAATTCTCGGAATGCGGTAAAGCTGCACTCCGAATTTTCCGCTAACAACATGACGCATTTGTGCGGCACAGTTTTGCTTTGCTATATCTTTTGGCATAAAGTAAAAAAGACCGGCAATAAGCCGATCTTATCATTGGAATAAATATTAAGCTCTTTCAACCTTGCCTGAACGCAAACATCTTGAACAAGCGTAAATATGACATGGTGAACCGTTAACGACAGCTTTAACTCTTTTAACGTTTGGTTTCCATGTTCTGTTAGTTCTTCTGTGTGAGTGAGAAACCTTAATTCCGAAAGTTACACCCTTTCCGCAAATCTGACACTTTGCCATGAGGTTGCACCTCCTTTTCATAATTACTAAAACTTAATTCACAATATCAATTATTATATCACACTCAAAATAAAAATGCAAGCCTTTTTTTATAATTTTTATAAAAAATATTTATTTATGCCTTTAGTATTATAATAATATAAAAAGGTAACCATAATAATTACAAAAAAACTTCGTATTTCATTGTTCTGTATTATTGACTTGATAATCAACGTATAGTATAATAGAAAAGAAAATGGTAATTATTATTGTAATTTTGATGTTTTTTTGCTTATAACTAACGACTGATGTCCCACACCTCTAAGGTGGTGGGTTCTAATAACAAGAAGGGAAGCTGACTTTTATGAGAAAAACTAAAATTGTTTGTACTATCGGGCCTTCAACGGATGATGATAACGTACTTAGAGAATTAATGAAATCAGGAATGGATGTGGCAAGGTTTAACTTTTCCCATTCAGATCATTCTGTTCATAAACAGCGTTTTGAAACAATATCCCGCCTTAGAGAGGAGTTAGGACTTAATGTAGCAACTCTTCTTGATACCAAAGGACCTGAAATAAGACTGCGCGATTTTAAAGATCATAAGCCTGTTATAATAAATGACGGTGATGAGTTTACATTGACCACTAAAGATGTTGAGGGAACAAATAAAATAGCGTCTATTACATTTGCTCATTTGCCCAAAGATGTGTCTGTGGGATGCCGCATACTGGTTAATGACGGTGTAATTGAAATGGTAGTAACGTCAGTGAACGATACAGATATTGTCTGCAAGGTTATCCATGGAGGAAAGTTGTCTGACCACAAGGGGATAAATGTTCCGGGAGTTAAGCTTTCTATGCCTTATATATCTGATGCAGATATGGCAGATTTGGAATTCGGTGCAAAAATGGGATTTGATTTTATTGCCGCTTCATTTGTCAGAACCGGAGCGGATGTTATATACCTTAGAAAATTTACTCAGAGTCTTGGATGGTTTAATCCACGTATTATAGCCAAAATTGAAAATGCAGAGGGCGTTGAAAATATTGATGAAATTCTTGACGCCGCTGACGGAATAATGGTAGCGAGAGGAGATATGGGAGTTGAAATCCCATTTGAAAAAATTCCTGCGATCCAGAAGGAACTTATACAGAAAGCATATAATGCCGGAAAACAGGTTATCACAGCTACCCAAATGTTAGAGTCAATGATGACAAATCCACGTCCGACAAGAGCTGAAATTACCGACGTTGCTAACGCAATATATGACGGCACGTCCGCTATAATGCTTTCGGGTGAAACTGCGGCAGGAGAGTTTCCTATGGAAGCGGTTAAAACCATGGCGCTTATAGCAGAAACTACGGAAAATAATATCGATTACGTCGGAAGATTTAAAAAACGTGAAAACAATAGAAGTGCAAATGTAACAGAAGCAATTTCTCACGCAACAGTTACAACTGCCCATGATTTGCATGCAGCTGCTATTTTAACGGTAACAAAAGGCGGCTCAACTGCAAGAATGTTATCAAAATACCGCCCTAATTGTCCGATAATAGGACTAACTACTGATGAAACAACCTGTCATCAGATGAATATGTCCTGGGGGATACTTCCCGGAGTAATTGAAGAGCAGACCAATACTGACGAGCTTATTAACCAGGCTATAAAGTACTCTTTGAAAAAAGGATATCTCAAGCATGGCGATCTTGTTGTTGTTACAGCTGGTGTGCCGTTGGGGATGAGCGGTACAACAAATCTGATTAAAGTAGAAACTGTGAAATAAAAATATTGTATCATTTTATCCGCATCTATATTTAAAGATGCGGATTTTTGCATATTTTTTCTTAATCAGGTTAAAATATTTCCATAGAACTTTATACTGGACAGAGCTATGCACATTTTGGTCAATAGCCGAAAGTTTGTCGCATAAAGCTGACCAAAATATTGAAAGGAGGATATGCTCCTAATGGAGCATAATCATTACTATGGGAAATACAAATATCGTTAAAATTTGTGCAAGAGAGATACTTGATTCAAGAGGAAATCCAACTGTAGAGGCTGACGTCCATCTTGCGGACGGAACAGTTGGCAGAGGCGCTTCTCCAAGCGGTGCATCAACCGGTATTTTTGAGGCATGCGAACTCAGAGATAATGATAAATCAAGATATATGGGAAAAGGTGTAATGGATGCTGTTGCTAATATTAAAGACAAAATAGCACCGGTTCTAATGGGTTCTGATGCCAGAGATATATATAATATTGATAGGACTATGATTGCTTTAGACGGTACAAATGATAAATCAAAGTTAGGCGCAAATGCAATTTTGGCTGTTTCTCTTGCTTGTGCAGATGCTGCTGCAAAATCGTTGGGTATACCTCTTTTTAGATTTATTGGCGGTGTTTCGGCGAATCGTATGCCTGTTCCAATGATGAATATCCTTAACGGCGGTGCTCACTCATCAAATAAGCTGGACGTTCAGGAATTTATGATTATGCCTGTTGGTGCTAAAACTTTTTCACAGGGATTGCAGTGGTGCAGTGAAGTGTTCCATACAC
>CAMWVM010000124.1 GCA_947177715.1 uncultured Ruminococcus sp. | reverse complement strand
CATGGCACATCACAAAGCACCCTATCAGCCATGGGTAGTAATTCGCTAAAAACTTTACCGTTATTAATATCAGCAGATACACATGATAATCCAAGTCTTGCTGATCCCTGACGAATCAATTTCACTCTGTTTTCATGCAAATCAAAAGCAAATACTTTACCTTTATTATTTATCATTTCAGCGAGTGTAAAAGTTTTTCCTCCCGGAGCTGAACATATATCAAGTATGGTATCATCTTCTTTAGGATCTACTACAGCACAACAAAGCTGACTTGAAATATCCTGAACATGAAATAACCCTCTTTTATATTGCTCTATAGACTCCACTGATCCGCTTGAAAAAATATTTATAGCGTTTAAGGTATTCTGGTTAAAATCACAGCCTATTCCGCCGCTACTCAACTCTTCCCTTAAAATATCAGTTGAACATTTAGTGGTATTTACTCTTATAGTCGTAGGAGCTTGTCCTAAAGAAGTTTTCAGCATTGAGAGTGTAGCATTATCACCATACTCATTACTCCACTTTTTAACTAACCATTCTGGACATGAATATTCAATAGACAAACTTTCAATTTTATTTGTACCCTTTGGAATATCTTTATTATCTCTGATAAAGCTACGAAGCAAGCCGTTTACAAATCCACTGACAGCAGGATTCCTGTTGCATTTTGCAAGCTTAACACATTCGTCAACTGCCGCAGAATCAGGGACAGAATCCATATAACAAAGCTGATATATACCCATTCTCAAAAGATTTAATATCTCAGCATTCAGCTTGTCAGATGGGCGTTTAGAGTATTTTTTTATCACAGCATCTAAAGTAATTCTGCGTTCAAGTACTCCATAAAACAACGCAGCCGCAAATTTTTTATCCTGCAAACTAAGATTTGACTTTGCAAGACCATCATCAAGCAATATGTTAGAATAAGATGAGTTTTTATCTATCTTAGTTAATAACTTTAATACAACTTTACGGGAATTTCCCATAATTCATTTACAACTCCTATAAAACAATAAACAAACACCTATGTCAATAAATTATCTTGACACTTCCAAACCAACAAAACACGTGTTAAGGTTTCAACTTGACAATCTATCCAAGAACAGTTCCTTTGGAAACTGGCTTTCCTCTGAGATAATCGGATGTTTTCATACGCTTTGAACCTTCCGCTTGAATTTCTGTAAATCTTATAATACCATCAGAGCAAGCAACTGAAAAATCCTTTTCGTTTACTATTTCTCCAGGCTTACTATCAGAAGATACATTTGAAACAATTTCTGATTTATAAACTTTTAATCGCTTTCCGTTCAAGACAGTTACAGCACAAGGCCAATCAGAAAGTCCACAAATTTTTTTATGTACTTTTCTTACAGGCTGTGAAAAATCAAGTTTACACATTTCTTTAGAAAGCATCGGTGCATAAGATGATAGGTTCTCATCTTGTTTTTCCGGAATAACATTTCCTTTTTCCAGCTCATCTAAAGTTTCAACTATTAAATCTGCACCCAAATCAGCAAGACGATCAAATAGTTCAGCTGCTGTTTCATTTTCACCGATCTCTGTCGATTTCTTTAAAAGCATATCACCTGTATCAATACCTTCACCCATTAACATGGTCGTTATTCCGGTTTCCTTTTCATCATTCAACACAGCCCATTGAATGGGTCCTGCACCACGATATTTAGGAAGTAATGAACCATGAATATTTACACAGCCATACTTAGGGATATCAAGAACTTCTTTCGGCAGAATTTTACCATACGCTGCAACTACGATACAATCAGGATTTATTTTTTTTATAATATCAATATATTCCTCTCCACCGTTCTTTAGGCTTTGAGGCTGATAAATCTGAGTTTCATGTTCTTGAGCAACAACCTTAATAGGAGGAGGAGCAAGCTTATATCCTCTCCCCTTTGGTTTATCGGGCTGTGTAAATACAGCAGATATTTTATGTTTTTGATAAAGCGCTTTTAATGCAGGAACTGCGAAATCAGGAGTTCCCATAAATATTATATTCATAAGATGTCCTCACTTATGCAATTATTCTTCTACCTCTACAAATTCTTCTACAATATCAATAAAAAGATGTCCGTCGAGATGTTCAGTTTCATGGCACACTGCCTGAGCAAATAAATCTTTTACTTCTTTTTCATACCAATTACCATATCTATCCTGAGCTTTAAACTTAACTCGTAAAGGACGAATTGTATATCCCCATTCGCCGGGACAAGACAGACAGCCTTCTATAACTTTATGGGTTTCTTCAGATTTTTCAAGAATTTCAGGATTGATAAGTTCACAAACTCCCTCACCTGCATCAATTATTACAGCTCTTCTCAAAATGCCCACCTGAGGTGCAGCAAGACCAGCTCCTTGAGCTTTTTCTAAAGTTTCAGCCATATCATCAAGAAGTGTCCAAAGTTTTTCGTCAAACTTTTCTACAGGTTTACATACCTTTCTTAATGTATCATCTCTTTTATTCAGAATATTTCTAATTGCCATAAGATATCTTACCTTTCTATAATCCTATATCGCCATTAATATCGGCTGTAATTTTCACAAGACCAAAGTCTTTATTCTTATAAAATTCTAATAACAAATCTTTTATCATTTCTCTGAATGTACTTGAATTTTTACACTTTAATATTAATCTATATCTATATTTATTATTAATTCTTTCAAGAGTACACGGAACAGGTCCCAAAGCTCTTAAAGGAATATTAATTTCATTCTGTTTTATGTATTTTTTCATTTGCTTCACAAACCAATCAGACGCCATTATAGCTTTGCTTTCCAACTGACTTGAAAAACAAATAACACATATATCGCAATATGGCGGATAAGTTAACGCATGACGAAGTGCAATCTCCTGATTATAAAACTCATCATAATTTTGCTCTGCAGCAAGATTAATTACATAATGGTCTGGCACATATGTTTGAATATAAGCAAATCCAGGTTTATCGCCACGTCCGCTTCTTCCAGCAACCTGAGTTACAAGTGAAAAGGTCCTTTCGTAGCTTCTGAAGTCACCAGTAAACAACGCTTTATCCACAGATATAACTCCCACAAGAGTAACATTTGGAAAATTAAGTCCTTTTGCGATCATCTGAGTTCCCAAAAGTATGTCATACTCACCATTCTCAAAAGCTCTGAAATTTTCCTCATATGAATACTTAGAAAAAGTAGTGTCGGCATCCATTCTTAGCAGCTTTGCGTTAGGAAACAAGTTTTCAAGTTCATTTTCCACACGCTGTGTACCTGATCCGCTGTTATGAAGATGATCTGAACCGCACTCAGGACATTTTCCCGTATTATCCATTGCAAAACCGCAATAATGACACATCAATTTATCATTCTTTTTATGGTAAGTCAATGCAATATTACAGTTTGGACATGACACTGGCTGTTTACATTCAAGACATGAAATATAAGTATTAAAACCTCTTCTATTCAGCAGAAGAATAACCTGTTCCTTTTTATCAATGGTTTCACTGATTTTATCAATAAGCTTTTTACTGAACAAGCTATTATTGCCCGCTTCTGCTTCAAGCTGCATATCAATTATATCAACCTGCGGAAGCTTAGCATTAGAATATCTTTTTTTAAGCTCAAAAAGATGGAATCTTCCGTTTTTAGCAAAATAAAAGCTTTCAAGTGACGGTGTGGCAGAAGCCATAAGCAACACACAATTATTATGTCCGCAGCGTTGGATGGCGACATCTCTTGCATGATATCTTGGAGAATTTTCCGATTTATAGGTATGCTCCCCCTCTTCGTCCATAATAATTACGCCAATATTTGAAAGTGGGGCAAAAACTGCGCTTCTTGTGCCGATAACTATTTTTGCATTTCCGCTTTTAATTCTTTTAAACTCATCCATTCTCTGACCTAATGACAAAGATGAATGCAAGACAGCAATGCTTTCGCCGAAATAAGATTTAAATTTATTCACCATTTGAGGTGTTAATGATATTTCGGGAACAAGCAAGAGCGCTGTTTTATTTATTTGAAGGACGTGATCAATAACATGAAAAAACACGGCGGTTTTTCCACTTCCCGTCACTCCATAAAGCAATGCTCCTGACGGTTTGTCATCATCTATAAGCTTTGATATACCGCTAAAGGCACTTCTCTGCTCATCATTTAAAATAATTTGAGAAACATCATTTTTTATACTAACTTCGCCGATAGCGTTACGCAAAACCTCTTTAGAAAACTCCGTCAAAACTTCCTTGGAAACTAAACGTTTTACAATAGCGTTAGTGCAGTTTGTCATATAACAAACTTCTTTTACAGAAGCACAACCACAATCCTCAAGCAATTTAACAACAAGATTTTGTCTTGCCGTTAGATGCAAATCAAGAACGCCTTTATGATATTTATCTGAAAGGCGAACCATTTTTACCGTTTCATCTCCGGTTTTTCTTTTTAATACATTTACCTCTTCTAAAAAGCCTTTGTCCAACAAACTTTCAACAAGTTTCTTTCGTTTTGCACTTATTGTTGTATCTAAAAACTTGTCAACCTCACGCTTACTTGGAACACTTTTTAAATATTCAACAGCGTTAATTTCTTGTTGAGTAAGTTCGTCATAGTTTAGACTTTTATTTGACAAAGCATAATGCTGAGAAAAGTTATAGCTGAATCCGGTAGGCACGACTGATTTAAATGCATCAAAATAAGTACAAAAAGTATTATCTTTAAGCCAAAAAATTATTTTAAGCATTTCATCAGTTAACAGCGATGGAGTATCAATAATACTTATCACCGGTTTCAGGTTTTCATTAAAATGAACATCCTCATAAGTTCTTGTAACAAAACCTATAGTTTTTTTATTACCTTTTCCAAATGGCACAAGTACCCTCGCACCGATTGTGAGGTACTCTTTTAATTCAGGAGGAACCATATAACTATATTCACAGTCAAAGCTATATGCAGCACGGCTGATTGCAACTTTAGCGACCGTAAATATACCACGCATAAATTCTACCCTCCTGAATTATCAATTAGCTTCTAAGGCTGATATCCTCAATTAATCTGTATTCACCTAAAGCAAATTCTTCTACTGCTGTTTTAACTGGCTTTTCATTCAATATTACATTATTTTCATATGCATTATCAGTAATATCTCTTGCTCTTTTAGCAACAGCTATTACAAGTGAATAATAACTTTCATTGTTTTTTAAGATTTGAACTACTGCGGGTCTAAGCATTTTTTAACACCTCATCTATTATTTTTTTTATTTCTTCATTATCAGCTTTAAATTTATCGGCTTTCATATTTTCATCTTTAACTGAATTTAAAACCGTATTAAAATCATCTACCGCAACCTCAAGTGCATCATTCCTGTCTCTTATACAAAAAAGACGATGCC
>CAMWVM010000123.1 GCA_947177715.1 uncultured Ruminococcus sp. | reverse complement strand
TTGCAATAATCCCCCCCACAAGCAATGCACCAATTATTCCGCCGTAGATAGCAAGTCCGCCATTTCTGAAATCAAAGAAATCTGACATTGATAACTCCGAATTAAACAGAATATAATAAAGTCTTGCTCCGAGAACTGCACCTACAAGTCCTCCGATTACTGCATCGGTGGCTCTGTCAGAGTCAATACCGAATGATTTCATTTTTCTAAAGCCATATATCATTGCCAGCAGAATACCTAAAGCAATAAGAAAACCATACCAATAAATACTGAAATCTGTACCTGGGATTTTGAACATCACTCTGTCAAGGGAAAATCCGTTTTTCAAGATGTTATCTCCGCTGCCGAAATTGGGGAAATAAACCTTGTCAGGATTATTAATAATAGTTTGCTGCATTTCCTCACTAACGTCCGAAACAAGCTGTGTTAATAGTTGTGTCATAATCGTCCTCTTTTCTTATGTTTTGTTGTCAATTATTGAAATTGATACATTGTTTGTGTTAAAAATAATATTCATTGCATCATTACAGTCTTCTACAGTAAGATTCGCAAGTTCTTCAACTAACGTAAACGAATCTACACCTGCAAAATGTGCTGACATCATTAATGACGCACAATTTTCAACATTATTAAATCCTCTGATTATACTGCCGTATTTTGATTTTTTAAACATTTCAAATTGTTTTTTATCAAGTCCGTTATTCTTAACATCCTCAACAGCTTTAATACATTTTTCTAAAACCTTATATGGATCATTAGATTCACCGCCGCAGATACATGAGAAAAAACCTTCTCCATCAAAAATTTCATGCGAAAACTGAGAATTAATCAAACCTTCGTCGAACAATTCTTTATACAGCGGTGAAACCGGACCAAAAATCATTGGCATTATGATTGTTGCCGCCGTTTCCATTTTCACCAATTCCCTGCCCTTAAAACCAGGTGCTTTAAAACCAATATTAAAAAGTGGGATTCCAACCTTAAAGTTTTCTAAGATTTCTTTTTTATTGATTTCCAACGGCTCATCTTCAAAATCAGACTGAAGATTTTTATTTTCTGACGGAATCAAAAACTTGTCACAAATTTTTATAATTTCTTCCTCATCCACATTGCCCGCTATTGACAGACACATATTATGCAGATTATAAAACGTATTATAGCAGTCATATAAAAGTTCTGCATTTATATGAGAAATTGATTCTACTGTACCAGCAATATCTATTCTGACAGGATGTTTATTATACATTGCT
Organism: uncultured Ruminococcus sp.; assembly: GCA_947177715.1. Taxonomy (GTDB): domain Bacteria; phylum Bacillota; class Clostridia; order Oscillospirales; family Ruminococcaceae; genus FB2012. The sequence continues at coordinate 4,143 of CAMWVM010000123.1, read as the reverse complement.
TTAAGCAAATTAAAAAAGCACTTTCTGTCAGGTGAATCATCACACATTTTAATTTCCTGTGCTATAATACCCTGTTCTTTATCAACCGTTTCCTGTGTAAAATAAGGTTTTTGCACGAAACTCAGTAATATTTCCAATGGCTTTCTATAGTCGCCTGAAGTACTGAATGTATATGCTGTTTGCTCAAATGAGGTATAAGCATTAGCGCTCGCCCCCGTTTCGGCATACAAATCAAACACATCACAATCTTCGTTTTCAAACAGCTTATGCTCTAAGAAATGTGCTATACCCTGTTCTTTATCAACCGTTTCCTGTGTAAAATAAGGTTTTTGCACGAAACTCAGTAATATTTCCAATGGCTTTCTATAGTCGCCTGAAGTACTGAATGTATATGCTGTTTGCTCAAATGAGGTATAAGCATTAGCGCTCGCCCCCGTTTCGGCATACAAATCAAACACATCACAATCTTCGTTTTCAAACAGCTTATGCTCTAAGAAATGTGCTATACCCTCAGGAACGTCGATAAAACTATCACTGTCGCTTGTTTTAAATCTTGTATTCACTGATCCATACTTTGTGGCAAACAGCGCCTCAACTGTAGAAAAGCCCTCCATTTTCCAAATCAAAACATCAAGACCTGAAGGATGCTTTATTTTTAAATAGTTTTCACCTGTACGCTTATTCTCATAAACAACCTTTGGATAGTTCAATCATTACACCTCCGGTTCCATTAAATATACCATGTCAAGTTCAAATGACTTTGCAGCCTGGACAACTCTTTCTTTTGATATATTCTCAATAATTTCATTGATATCATCGGGAGATGCTTCTCCACCTCTTACCCTTTGAATAAAGTACCAGGAATTCAAAGCGGCTATGCTGTCATAATTATTTCTGAATCCATTATATAGTGCTTTTTTTGTATTTTCAAGCATTTCATCAGAAAAATCGCCGTCAGAAATTGCTTCAAGCTGTTTTAAAATCTCTTTTTTAGCTTTTTCGACATTATGTTTTTCAATACCGCTATCTATAAACATTACTTTTTTACATTCAGCAATAGTGGAACTGCAATAATAGCAAAGAGATAACTTTTCTCTCACATTTGCAAAAAGCTTTGAAAAAGGAGTTCCTCCTAACAAAGCACACATAAGCTTCTGAGCATAAAAATCTTCACTTTCAGTTTTAAAAGCCATAATCATTTTACATTGATTAACATCGTTCTTTTCTGACACTTCCACAGTCTTTTGCTTTATCGGTGATGGACAAGTAAAGTTTATATTGATATCAGTCGGCCTTTCAATCTGTTCGAAAGCCTTTGCAATCATTTCATCAATTTCAGGGCAAGGCTTTCCCCCGCCAACAGAAATATCTATATAAGATTCGCTAAGCATTTTGTTATACGTTTCAAATAATTCACTCTGAGTTATGCTTTCAGCCTCTTCAACTGAACCATTCACAGAAACTGAAGCAGGCTCATCTTTATACACGGTTTGATTAGCCCTAAAAACTGCATATGCTCTTCTGTCGTTAATTTCGCTTTTAATATTATCAATAAGCTCCTGCTTACGCAAGTCAAAATATTTCTGAGGAAATTTCCCATCTTCTATATGCGGATTAAAAATACAGTCCAAAAGTATTCGAGTAGCTTTAGCTGAAATATTTTCATTATTTATGGTATAGTCATCACCAATATATCTAACACTAAGACCCGAAATCTGATAATCTCCTACAGGATATGAAAACACACTCATCAAAGAGTCATAAAGACCAATCAACTCTTCATTTAATTTCGTTCTTGATTTAATAAATTTATTGGAAGTTCCAAGAATCATAGATAGCAACGAAAGACGTGGCGATATTTTCTCATCAAGCGGTGTAATAAACCTTACTGAAACAAAATCAGATTTAAATTTTTTATCATATATACCCGAAAACATTATCCCGTTTCCGATTTTTTTCTGAACATACGAAACTGCCATAAAAGCTCCTTACGATTAAATAAAATAATATTATTTATTATATCACAAAAGCTAATAAATTACTATAGTTTTCACAATTTTTTCATTTTTAAATACAAACATAAAAGAGAGCAAGCTGACAACCTGCTCTCTTATCAATTTATACTTTATTCAATTTAATTTACATTAAATGTACACGGGATTCACTCCAATAAAAAATTAAAATCATTCCAATCTCATTGGGTCAAATTAATTATCTTGGTGGACTCACTCCTTAACATCAGATATTAAATCGTTTAATGCATATCTTTAACATACGCATCACTCCTATTAACTCATCTGTGAAAACTTCACCAAATTTAATTCTCTATTTTACTAAGCCATTGGACTTACACCTTTCAATTAAAGTTAAAATTTAAATTTGAATTTCTGGCGGACTCACTCCCTACTATTAAATAATAAGTCTTGATGTACAGCACTTTAGAATCATACTGCCTCACTCCTCAGAAACTTTATATAGTATCAAGGTGACATTACTTTTTACATTGGAATCACTCTTTCAAGTTATTTAATCGTTACCTCTTCTAAACCTGAGTAGTGCATTGGTCCCACTCCCTGCTATTATTTATTCAGACACCTAATAAAGCTGAACATACAAACCGCTCTCCTTTATTGTTTCTGAATTATTCAATTTTAAATTTTTGAATATCCTCTCTATCAAAGACTATATTTTAAAATCATTACTTTAAACTCGATTAATTTCTTTTTAAAATGTTCAATCTGAGATTATCAGTCCTTACGTCTGAGTTCATTCTCATTAATTAGATTTCATCGAGTCTATGGATATTCTGCTGACTCTCTGTTGTGTCCACTGGACTCGCCTCACCTTTCCAATCAAATTAGTTTATCACAAGTACTTATAAACCTTGTTAAAACCCATGCACCGTTTGGTTTAATAAGTATTACTCTTATGACTTACCTGATTTAGGATTGAGAGGATTTTTTAGTTTGCTGCTTTAAAATCCTTTATTCTCTTTCCTTGATTATAATATATCACATCTTTTGTAGATTGTCAATAGTTTTTTTCAACTTTTTATAAATTTAATTATTTAATATTACTTTCACAATATCTTCTTGACTTTGATTGATTATAGTAGTATAATTAAAATATTATAGTGCTATAATAATGACATTACCAAGTTTTATGGCATATGACACACAGAAAGGATTGATATTATGGCTGAAGAATACACACCTGATCTATACACTCTTGAAGACGAAGAAGGAAATGAACAAACCTTTGAAATGCTGGATGCAATGGAATATGAGGGCGAAAAATATTTTGCACTCACTCCTTATTTTGAAAATCCCGAGGATATGCTTGAAGATTCCGGAGAAGTTGTAATTCTAAAGTCTGATTTTGACGGAGATGAGGAAATAATGGTTTCCATTGATGATGACGATGAATATGAAAAAATTGGCAACATATTCATGAAAAGAATTGAAGAAATGTTTGCATTTGACGACGATGATGAATGCGACTGCGGTCACGTTCACTAAAAGCTGAATATAAACTCCGATTCTATTCACGAACCGGAGTTTTATTTTATACGAAAATTCAGAAAAAGTTCTAAAAAAGGTCTGTTAATTTTAAATGATATGTGTTATACTATTTTAGATTGATCTATAAGTCGGAGGTGAAGTATGTTAAGAAAATCAAAAAACACTGATATATTACTATTAATACTTACTCTTGCCTGCTGTGTTGGAGGAGTAATACTTGTTTTCTCACTGGTTTACAACAACGGTTCGGATGCTATTTCATCAAACATTACTTCATCGCTCTGGAAAACAAAACTTGCCGCAATGGCACTTGGGTTAGTTTGTGCATTAATTATCTACACTTTGGGAATAAAACGAATTGCTAAGCTATGGTTAGTTTTTATAATCATCGGCGTAGCACTAACTGCTCTAACATTTACATCCTTGGGAATAGGGCCAGCTGGTGCTGATGACAAGGCATGGCTTAATTTAAAAGGCTTTACAATCCAGCCTTCTGAGATACTTAAAATATGTTTTATTATTTCCTTTGCTGTACACATATCAAAGGTTAAAGAAAGACTTAATAAACCGATTATTTTATTAAGCTTGATTATTCATGCTGCCATACCGATAGCTATAGTAT
>CAMWVM010000122.1 GCA_947177715.1 uncultured Ruminococcus sp. | reverse complement strand
TCAGGAGTCTCGTGGGTTCGGCGATGTGTATGAGAGCCAGGGCGGAGCACAGGCTATTGCTGCATTGGCTTACGGCACAGAAGAAATTCCTAAGGTTGATAAAATCGTTGGTCCGGGAAATATCTTTGTTGCAACGGCAAAAAAATTACTGTACGGCGTGGTTGATATTGATATGATAGCAGGACCAAGCGAGATTTTGGTTTTGGCAGATGAAACTGCTGACCCTAAATATGTTGCGGCAGATCTCATGTCACAAGCAGAGCATGACAAGCTTGCATCTGCGATTTTGGTCACAACTTGTGAAGAACTTGCTGACAAAACTAATGTTGAAATTGAAAGACAAATGCAGGAGCTTTCAAGAAAAGATATCATTGAAACATCACTTTCCGATTACGGCGCAGTTCTTGTTTGTGAAACAAAAGATCAGGCGTGTGATATTGCAAACCGTTTAGCGCCTGAGCATTTAGAGGTTCTGTTTGAAAATCCATTGGAATATCTGGGTAGACTTGATAATGCTGGTTCAGTATTTTTAGGAAATTATGCTCCTGAACCTTTGGGAGATTACTATGCAGGACCTAACCACGTTCTTCCTACCAGCGGTACTGCAAGATTTTTCTCTCCATTGGGTGTAAACAGCTTTGAAAAGCGTTCAAGCTTCATTTACTATACTCAGGACGCATTGCGTGAATCTAAGGACGACATAGTTCTTATTGCTGAAAAAGAGGGACTTACCGCTCACGCAAATGCTATAAAGGTTAGATTTGAATGAATGTAAGAGAATATAAGCCTTCGGATTGTGAGGAAATTGCAAATCTCTTTTATGATACCGTCCATAACATAAACGCAAAGAATTATACTCAGGAGCAGTTGGACGTTTGGGCAACAGGGAATGTCAATTTAGAAAACTGGAATAAATCTTTTTTAGAGCATTATACATTTGTTGCGGTAGAAGCTGAAAAAATTGTTGGTTTTGGTGATATTGACAAGTCTGGTTATCTTGATCGTTTGTATGTTCATAAAAACTATCAAGGCATGGGAATAGCTACAGCAATTTGCGACAGACTTGAAAATAAAGTAACAGGCAAAATTACGGTTAATGCGTCAATTACGGCGAAACCTTTTTTTGAAAAAAGAGGATATAGAGTTTTAAGTGAACAACAGGTTAAAAGGCAAGGAATTACTTTAATTAATTTTGTTATGGAAAAGGTGATAAAATGAGAACTGCTGAAATAAAAAGAAAAACCAAAGAAACAGATATAGAAGTATTTGTGAAACTTGACGGCGAGGGTAAGGTTAGTATTAATACTGGCATTGGATTTTTTGACCATATGCTTATCGCTTTTGGAGTTCACAGCGGAATTGATCTTGATGTTCGCTGTACTGGAGATTTGAATGTTGACGGACATCACACAGTCGAGGATACAGGTATCGTTTTGGGACAAGCCTTTGCAAAAGCATTGGGTGATAAAGCAGGTATAGCACGTTACGGCTCTGCATTTGTTCCTATGGACGAAGCATTGGCGTTTTGTTCGATTGACATAAGCGGTCGTCCTTTTTTAGTGTTTAATGGTGATTTTAAAGATGATAAAATCGGCGAATATGATACCTGTCTGACGGAAGAATTTTTCAGAGCTTTTGCTTTTAATTCAGGTATAACCTTGCACATAAAAAAGGAATACGGCAAAAACGACCATCATATTGCGGAGGCTATGTTCAAAGCTGTTGCTCACTCTTTGAAACAGGCAATGGAAATCAAGGGAGATAAGGTTCTATCAACTAAAGGAGTGCTGTAAATGATTGCAATAGTAGATTACGGTGCGGGAAATATTTTTTCCGTAAAGAATGCACTGGACTATTTGGGATTTGAAAATAAACTTACTAACAAAACACAGGATTTAATAGATGCAGATGCAATTATTTTGCCGGGTGTTGGAGCATTTCCATGGGCAATGGAGAAATTAAACGAAAGCGGACTTGTGGATACAATAAAAGATCAGTCAAAGAGAAAGCCATTTTTGGGTATATGTCTTGGAATGCAGTTGCTTTTTGAAAAAAGCTATGAATTTGAAGAGTGCGACGGACTTGGACTGCTTAAAGGAAAAGTTGATAAAATTGATGAACCTGACCTCGTTATACCTCATATGGGCTGGAACAAGCTGGAGTTTACTCAGAATTGTCCGCTGTTTGAGGGACTTTCTGATGATGAGTATGTTTATTTTGTTCATTCCTATAAGGCTTTTTGCGATGACGAGAATTTATATGCCTATTGTGATTACGGTCATAGGGTAACAGCACTTGTATCTGACGGAAAATATATTTATGGTGCGCAGTTCCACCCTGAAAAGAGCGGACAAACAGGACTGAAAATACTTGAAAATTTTGCGAAACTCACTGTTAAGGAGGGGGAATAACATGCTTGCAAAAAGAATTATACCCTGCCTTGACGTTCGTGACGGAAAGGTTGTAAAGGGTGTAAATTTTGAGGGAATAAAAGAAGTTGGCGACCCTGTTCAGTGTGCATATGAATACAATTTGCAGGGTGCGGATGAAATAGTATTTTATGATATAACCGCTTCACATGAGGGCAGGGGAGTTATGCTTGATGTGGTAAGAGATACTGCTAAGAAAGTGTTTGTGCCTTTGACCGTTGGCGGTGGAATAAAAACTGTTGATGATATAAGAGATACTTTGCGAGCAGGTGCTGACAAGGTGTCAGTAAATTCTCAAGCTGTTCAGAATCCTCAGCTTATAAAAAATGGTGCTGATGTTTTCGGAAGCCAGTGTATCTGCGTAGGAATTGACGCAAAAAAAATTGCCGATAACAAGTGGACTGTATATATTAACGGCGGAAGAATAGACATGGGAATTGACCTTATTGACTGGGTTAAGCAGATAGAACAACTCGGTGCAGGAGAGATTTGTCTGAACTCTATAGATACCGACGGAGTGAGAGGCGGATTTGACCTGCCGATGCTAAAGGCAGTTTGCAGTGCTGTAAATATTCCTGTAATCGCCAGCGGCGGCGCTGGAAAGCTTGCTGACTTTGCAGAGGCTTTTATCGAAACAGATTGTTCTGCGGCTTTGGCAGCATCCCTGTTTCATTTTAAAGAACTGACTGTCGATCAAGTAAAAGCAGACTGTAAATCAAAAAGTATTATTGTTAGATAAAGTGATGCAATTGGAGGAAGTTAATTGACATTTGTAAAAGATAAAGGTTTGGGTATATTATTTTGTTTAATAATTGCTGTTCCGTCATGGTTTTTAGGAAAGCTTGTACCTGTTATTGGTGGACCTGTTTTTGCCATATTAATAGGTATGATTTTGACATTGATTATTAAGGATAAATCAAAAATACAAGGTGGGATTACTTTTACTTCTAAAAAAATATTGCAGTATGCAGTAATCCTTTTGGGTTTTGGGCTAAATTTGTCCACAATTTTAAAGACAGGAAAACAGTCGCTGCCTGTAATTATCTCTACTATAGCAATATCACTTATTGTGGCATTTATTTTACATAAGCTTATGAAAGTTCCGTCTAAAATTTCTACTCTCGTAGGAGTCGGCTCAAGTATTTGCGGAGGTTCAGCAATCGCAGCTACCGCTCCGGTAATTGATGCTGACGATGAAGAAATTGCTCAATCAATATCTGTAATATTTCTTTTTAATGTTGTTGCAGCGTTGATTTTTCCAACGCTCGGCGGCATGCTTGGACTTTCAAACGATGGGTTCGGTCTTTTTGCCGGAACGGCAGTTAACGATACTTCGTCTGTTACTGCGGCGGCAACAGCTTGGGACGGAATTCATGGGAGCAATACTCTTGATACCGCAACAATAGTTAAGCTGACACGAACACTTGCAATTATTCCTATCACATTGGTTCTTGCTTTTGTGAGAATAAGAAGTGAAAAGAAAAGTTCTGTTGACGGAAAATCCGGCAAAACGGTAGACTTTAAGAAGATTTTTCCTATGTTTATCATATATTTTGTGCTTGCGTCTGTTATTACTACCGTTGTAACAACTTTTTTTGCTGACAATTCTATTGTACTTAACAGAGCTAGCAGCATATTTGGATTTTTAAAAGATTTGAGTAAGTTCTTTATTGTTATGGCAATGGCGGCAATAGGAATGAATACTAATATTGTAAAGCTTGTTAAAACAGGTGGAAAACCAATATTTATGGGCTTCTGCTGTTGGGTTGCTATTGCAGCTGTGAGTCTTGGAATGCAAAGAATTATAGGAATATGGTAATTGGAGAAGAAAATGAGTAACATTAAAATTGATATTAATAATCTTGACAAATATTTTGTTAAAAGCGAGCTTATCCCTGCGGTAGCCCTTGATGTTGATACTAAAACAGTGCTTATGCTTGCTTATATGAATAAGGAAAGTCTAAAAAAGACTTTGGAAACAGGCTATACATGGTATTGGAGCAGATCAAGGCAGGAGCTTTGGAACAAGGGTGCAACAAGCGGTCATCTGCAAAAGGTTGTGTCTATTTATGCCGACTGCGACGATGATACACTTTTGCTCAATGTGAAGCAGACAGGGGTTGCCTGCCATACAGGCTCATATAGTTGCTTTTTCAAAGAAATTTATAAGGAGGATGAATAAATGGAAACATTAAAAACATTGGAACAGGTTGTCCTTTCAAGAAAGGATAAGAAAGAGGAAGGCTCATATACTTGTTATTTATTTGAAAAAGGTATTGATAAGATCCTGAAAAAAGTAGGGGAAGAAGCCTCTGAAACAATCATTGCCGCAAAGAATGCCGATAATAATGAACTTAAAGGCGAGGTTGCGGATTTATTGTATCATCTTATGGTTATGTGTGTTGAAAGAGGTCTTTCTTGGAGTGATGTTGAAACTGTTCTTGATGAAAGGCATAATAAAACAGGGAATCTTAAAACCTTTCATGTAGTTGATAAAAATACATAATGGAAGAAGTAATAGCTGTTCTTTTTAGGACAGCTTGTTATTTTGTCTTTCTAATTGTATGTTTTGTGGATTTTTGGCAATAATCAAAGACATACTGATGCTATATTTGTAGAATTTTTTGTATTGTTTTTATAAAAAAAGCTTGACAATTAAAGTTTTCTGGTGTAGAATTATAAATGTATGCTGGAGTGGTGTATACATCGCCGCTAAGCGTATAATATTGTGGAAAGGAGAGAGAAGATGCCAACCTTTAATCAGTTAGTAAGAAAGGGAAGAGACGTTCTTGAAACCAAGTCAACAGCACCTGCTCTTCAGAAGGGCTACAACTCCAAGAAGAAAACTGCTATTGACCAGAGCTGTCCTCAGAAGCGTGGCGTTTGTACAGCAGTAAGAACTGCTACACCTAAAAAGCCTAACTCAGCTATGAGAAAAATTGCCAGAGTAAAGCTTACAAACGGACATGAAGTAACAGCTTACATTCCGGGTATCGGACACAATC
>CAMWVM010000121.1 GCA_947177715.1 uncultured Ruminococcus sp. | reverse complement strand
GCTGAAGCTGACCTTGCCACGTTGAAAACGGGCAAGCCCTTATTTGAATAAAAAATACATTACTCGTTGACAAAAATATACTATGGTGGTATAATAAATTTAAAAATTATTATGTTTTGGAGGATACAATAATGAAAGATGTGAAAATTTCCGATTCTGTAATTTATATTGGTGCAGACGATAAGAATATTGATTTATTTGAAAGTCAGTATGTAGTGCCTAATGGTATGGCTTATAATTCTTATGTAATCCTTGATGAAAAGGTTGCAGTAATGGACACTGTTGACAACAGAGTAACAGATGTTTGGCTTGAAAACTTGGAAAAAGCACTTGATGGACGTTCAGTTGATTATCTCGTTGTTCAGCATATGGAGCCTGATCATTCTTCAAATATTCAAAGACTTGCTGAAAAATATCCTGATATGAAAATTGTCGGCAATGCTAAAACTTTTGTTATGATGTCACAATTCTTTGACTATGACTTTTCTAATCGTACAGTTTCTGTTAAAGAAGGAGATACACTCTCGCTTGGTTTACATACCTTGCAGTTTATAATGGCTCCTATGATCCATTGGCCTGAAGTTATGGTCACTTACGAGCAGAGCGAAAAGATTTTGTTCTCTGCCGATGGATTCGGAAAGTTTGGTACATTGGATACTGATGAGGACTGGGCTTGTGAAGCAAGACGCTATTACTTTAATATTGTTGGTAAGTATGGTGCACAGGTGCAGGGTCTTTTGAAAAAAGCGGCAGCTTTGGATATTAAAATGATTTTGCCGCTTCATGGTCCGCTTTTGAAAGAGAATCTTGAATATTATATAGATAAGTATAATACATGGTCAAGCTATGAGCCTGAAAATAAGGGCGTGCTCGTAGCTTATGCGTCAATTCACGGAAATACTGCAAGGGCTGCTGAAAAGTTAGGCGAAATGCTTACGGCTAGGGGTGCGGAAAAGGTTGTCGTAAGCGACTTGTCCCGTGAAGATATGGCAGAGGTTATTGAGGATGCATTCCGTTATGACAGACTTGTTGTAGCGTCAGCTTCTTATGACGGCGGAGTTTTCCCGGTTATGGAGGATTTTCTTAATCATTTGAAGTCTAAGGGTTATCAAAACAGAACTGTTGCCATAGTGGAAAATGGTTCTTGGGCGCCAACAGCAGGCAGAACAATGAAAGCAATTATTGATTCATATAAAAATATCAATCTTATTGACGGAGTTGTTACAATCAAATCAACACTGAAACCTGATACAGAAAAAGCTCTTGAAGAGCTTGCAGATAAGCTGACAGCTAAATAAAAATATGTAACAAAAAAGGGCGAACTGAAAAGTTCGTCCTTTTATTATATGGTTAATATGGGCTGAAGCTGTCGACCTTCCATGGCAGCTTCTATAGCTTCAGGGATTTTGTTGAAATCAGCTACTATCGAATTGGGTTTACTTTGGAAGTTATCTTGTGAGTATGGCACAAAGTAGTAATTTTTATAATTTTGGAGCATACCAATATTTTTCGCACAACCGGCAAGAGCGTCGTTTGTGGAAACGGCTATGACAACTGGTCTGCTGTTTCTAAGATGTGACTTTACAGCCATTGTAACCGGTGTATCAGTAATTCCCAATGCCAGTTTTGCAAGGGTGTTGGCAGTGCAGGGAGCAATAACAAGTATGTCAAGCAGTTTTTTTGGGCCGATTGGCTCAGCCGCTTCTATGGAATCTATAATGTCGTGACCGCAGATATTTATAATTTTATTGCGGTTTTCTTCAGCGGTTCCGAAACGAGTTGAAATGTTTGACGCATTAAAAGACATTATCGGTATAATGTCTGCACCCGTCTTGGAAAGAGTTTCAGCAGCTTGAAAAGCTTTTTCAAAGGTGCAGAATGAACCGCACATGCCAAAACCTATTTTCAGTCCTGAAAGCGACATTTAACCACCCCTTTCTGTGATAATGTTTTTAACCGCCTGCGCTATAATTTCTCCACTGGTGACAGGGGCGACTTTTCCCGGTAAAGATAAAGCATGCAGGACTTTTTTGTTCATTTTTGAAGCTGCTTTAAAATCAACTCCGCCCGGCATAGATGCAAGATCAATTATGAGTGTGTCCTTTGCAACAGCGCTCAGCAGTGATTTATCAAGTATTAGTGACGGAACAGTATTTATTATTAAATCAAAGCTGTCAATGTGTCCGAAGAGTTCATCGGTGTGAAAAGCGGAAATACCGTTGTTTTCTGCTTCAGCTAAAGATGAAAGACGTCGGGCGGTGCATACCGTGTCAGCTCCTGCTGCACTAAAAAGTTTTGCACAGGCTTTTCCCACACGACCGTAGCCTATAATAAGAACACGGCTGTCGTTAATTGTACTTGCCATTTCCTGCATGGCAAGCTGTAGGGTTCCCTCTGCTGTAGGTATGCAGTTCTTTATGACTAATTCCTCTCTTTTGAAATAATCAGTAACATCAAATCCAAGAGCAGAGAAATATTCAATTTGATTAGTGCTGAGCCGACCGCCCGTGACAATCGCTTTGTTTTTCAGATGAGGAATAAGTTGTTCGCATTTGATTGTTTTGCCGTTGTCAGAGCAAAATTCCAAATCCCCGGTTTTCATTAGCGGAAGTACAAGTATGTCTGCCTTTTCCGTCATCATGGAAATATCCTCAAGATTTATTATTTTGTCACCACAGCAGTCAATGCCGTATGTGTAAACCAAACCATATTTAGTAAGGTATTTACTCATATATATCTGACGAGCGTCTCCGCCTGCACATAAGAATACAGTGTTATTCATAAAGAAACCTCCGATTTTTTTCAGCTTACATTTTATTATATGCCAAAGCCTTACTTTAGTGAATAAAAAAGACCGCTCTATTTGAATAGAACGGTCAGTATATTAAATTTAAAATTTTAGTTTTTTACAAGTGTAACTGTAGGGGTGTTAGCCCAAGAAGCGTCAGTCTTATCTGAAAAAATTGTGCTTTTGTATTTCCCAGTTGCATTATCCAGTATGAATAAATCTGTACTTGTATTAGATTTTGCAAGAGTACCTGCTTTTATTCTTTGATCAGCTGTTTCGCTGTAAATAGTAAATACATGACAATTCTTGCCGTTAATCTTCTGAATGCCTTTGTAACCGTACATCCATTTTCCGCTTATGTCATTGAAAATTACTTTTGACGCTTCAGAAACGTAGTTAAATGATTCTATTGCTTCATTTGGAATTTCTATAAAGTTTTCTTTTGAAACCTCTGTGATAAATTCCGATAGACTGCTTTCGGCATCTGAATATTTGTCTTTATCATTAAGTATTCCATTGTCAGTAAGGTCTGACTGATTTTCACATGCTGCACATATCAGCGCAGAGCATGAAAGAATAACGCAAATAATAAATCTCTTCATTGTTTTTAATCCTCCAAAGCATTTCTATAACTTACGACTTATGCTCATTATTAAAAAATACAATAAATTACACTAAATGAATTACAGTTTTACATTATATCATAATATATTATAGCTGTAAAGAAAAATTTCATGTTTCTAATAAAAAACTACGCTTGTTACAATTAAAATTGATTTAATGATGCTTTTATAGGATAATTTTACTAAAAAAATAAACTTTTGCGTCAACAAAATGAAATGCAAAAAGACTGATCTTAACGAACAGTCCCTTTGCATTAGAAGGTCAAAATATTGAAGTTTTTTGCATATATTTATTAATCGTAATCAACAACATCGATCCATTTCAAGAGGAATTCTTTTTCTGATTCAATGTGTTTATCAAGCTGAGCAGCAGCAACGATAGGCAGCCAAGCCTGTACATATCTTTTTGAAGTTCCTGTAGCCTGACAGTACTTGTTAAGATAAGTATCAGCTAATTCCGGGTGATGCAATGAAAGGAGGAGGTATGTTTTTGCAACATCTGCGGAAGCATTTCCCTGACGTGCAGAACCCCAGTCGATTACATATACACCGTCATCATTTATAATAATATTTTTAGGCTCTAAATTGTTGTGGCAAAGTTTAATGTGCTTTGGCATTGAATCAAGACGCGTAAGAAGCTCATATTTCTTGATTTCATCAATCTGAGCCAAGGATTTAATCTGACGGGACATTTTGTCTTTCAGTTTTGAAAGAAGCGGCATATACTGCTGGTGAATTTCACATTGGATTTCTACCATCTTAGCAATATAAGCGTCAGCCTTGGATGGGTTTTCAGCAATAAGCTCAGCCATAGTTTTGCCTTTGATCCAATCCATAGTAATAGCCCATTTTCCATCAACAACAGACACATCATGAATAATAGGCATTTTTATTGATGAATGGCATAGTGTTGTTTCAACACGAGCGTGAGTTAGTGCTGCATATAAACACTTTTCCTTGTGTTCAGGCTTTTTATATACTCGAACAGCCATGCCGTCGGATTCATAAACATCATAAATTGTGCCTTCAGCAATAAAGTTTTTAAGTTCCATAATGATACTCTCCCTTTTTAAAATATAGTTTAAAAAACAATTTTCAACATTTTTCAATAAATATTTTGTTAAAAATAACATTGAGTTGTCTTGTGTTTCTTACTGTCTATATTATACTACCTGTTTTTTTATTTGTCAACACTTTTTCGTTATTTTCACAAACGTTTACTTATAGTTTGCTATTTGTTAATAAAAAATACACTAAATAATATTTTGTAAAACGCAATACCAAGCGTCGAGCATAATTTTTGTTTAAAATTGTTGTGCAAATTGACGAATTAGAATTGTTTATATCTTCTAAAAATATAGTTGATGTTTGTGTATAATACATAATAAAAGGGCGAAAAATATTAAAAAAGCTGTTAGGTTAGCAGATTGACAAAAAAATAACAAACGGATATAATATAAAGTAGGATAAGTCAGAAGCGTTATCGGATTCTGTTAATAATCTTTAACGTGAAAGAGGAATCAAGTTTATCCTATTATATAATTGTAGGCTAAAAAATATTTTTTGGAGGTTTATTTTATGGCTAAGAACGAAACACCGGCTTTGGTTGACAGCGTTGAAGCTCTTGAAGCTAAAATTGCTGAAGTAAGAGCTGCACAGGAAATTTTTGCGACCTATACTCAGGAACAGGTTGATAAGATTTTTAAGGCTGCTGCACTTGCTGCCAATAAAGCAAGAATCCCATTGGCAAAAATGGCTGTTGAAGAAACAGGTATGGGTATTGTAGAAGATAAGGTTATCAAAAATAACTATGCTGCTGAGCATATCTATAATGCTTATAAGAATGTGCAGACATGTGGAGTTTTTGAAGAAAATAAAGAATATGGTACAATGAGACTTTATGAACCGATTGGTCTTATCGGTGCTGTAATTCCTACAACTAACCCTACTTCTACAGCGATTTTTAAGACTCTTATCTGTCTTAAAACAAGAAACGGTATTATCATTTCTCCACACCCACGTGCTAAGGACTGTACAATAG
>CAMWVM010000120.1 GCA_947177715.1 uncultured Ruminococcus sp. | reverse complement strand
GTGCATCCCTCAGAAATAAGTATCTTATCACCATCTTCAAGGCTATCAATTTTCTTAGCACCCCTCACCGCACTGTTTAGTAAGCCCTTATATCTTGCCATAAGTATAGAAAACGAGGTAAGCTTTATATCCTCAGGGACATCTTTCGAAACCTGCTTGAACGCCTGGCTGTCTGTTATAACCATCACAGGCTTTTTGCTCAGCTCCGCCAGGGTCTGTTTTAACTCTGCGTCCCTCGTAACCACAGAGATTGCCCCAGCCTCAAGAATATCCCTTATTGCCTGCTGTTGAGGAAGAATAAGCCTGCCCTTTGGTGCTGAAGAATCAATCGGCACAACAAGCACCACAAAATCCCCATCATTTAACAAATCTCCCACCAGTCGTTTTTCATTGGATTGTATAGCCGAAAGCTTTCCGATTTTTTCTTTCAATTCATATATGTTGACTTTATCTTTTGCACTAATATAAATCTCGTTCTCATTTAATGCCATTCTGACATCAATCAAATCTACTTTGTTATATGCAATTATAAAAGGCAGCTCTTTTTCCTCAAACATAGAAATAAGCTGTCTGTCCGTATCTGACAATCCCTGCTTTGCGTCAACAATCAAAACCGCCACGTCAGTCTTGTTTAAAACCTGTCTTGTTTTTTTGATTCGCAGCTCACCAAGACTTCCCTCGTCATCAAAACCCGGAGTATCTATAATCATAACAGGACCTAACGGCAAAAGCTCCATAGCCTTGTATACAGGGTCAGTAGTAGTGCCAAGCGTGTCAGATACAACCGCCAGCTCCTGCCCCGTCACTGAATTAACAACACTGGATTTTCCTGCATTTCGTTTGCCGAAAAAACCAATGTGTATTCGTTCTCCGGATGGTGTTGAATTTAATCCCATATTAATTCTCCTAAAAAACAATGCTGCAACACAAAGACAAATTAATCTTATGTCCCTGCACTACAGCATCATAGTTGAAATTTACGCCTTTGAAAACTGATCCTTGCCAACTCCGCAAAGAGGACAAACAAAATCATCCGGAACATCTTCCCACTTTGTTCCTGCTTCAATTCCGTTATCAGGATCTCCGGTTTCTTCATCATAAATATATCCGCAGATATCACATACATATTTCACAATACATACCTCCCTTCAAGTATATTATATGTTTTTATATTCTTATTATAAGTCAAAAAACATTTGAAGAAGAGTGTGACCCTCTTCTACATAAACACCTGTTGCCTTAGCAGTTTCCTCTGTAAACTCAGGCTGCCCCTCAACCTCGTCATTTTTGTGATACATCAGATAAGGAATCGGATCGTTGGTGTGAGTTCTTAATGCAAGCGGTGTAGCATGGTCAGGACATATAAGAATCTTATAATCATCATACTTTTCCAACGCTTCAAGCACTGGTCCGAGTATTTTTTCATCAATCAGTTCGAGGGACTTTTTCTTGTTTTCAATTTCATGTCTGTGTCCGCACTCATCAGGAGCTTCAACATGAATATATACAAAATCCTGTCCCTTTTCAAGTTCTTCAATACAAGCCTGAGCCTTGCCGTCAAAGTTTGTATCTATGTATCCTGTCGCACCCTCAACATCTACAACATTCATACCCGAAAATTTACCAATTCCCTTAAGCAGATCAACAGCAGAAATAATTGAACCCTTAAAACCATATTTCTCATCAAAAGGCATAAGTGCCTTTCTTACTCCTTCGCCCCAGAACCACATAGAGTTTGCAGGACGCTTTCCTCTTTCAATTCTTGCTTTATTTACAGGATGATCTTTCAGCAAATCATAGCTTTTTACCATCATGTCATAAAGCTTTTTAGCATTTTCAGCCGTCGGGATGTATTCCTTTATTGGCTTTCCTGTAATATCATGAGGCGGTGTAAGTGTACCCACGTCTAAAGTACCGTTGTTCCATATAAGACAGTGACGATAGCTTACTCCCGAATAAAGCTGAAATTCTTCATTGTTGAGTTTTTCAGCCAGGTAATCAATAAGAATTTTTGCTTCTTCCGTTGAAATATCGTCTGCACAGTAATCAAGAATTGTCTTATCCTCATACTTCTCCTCATCAGAAAGCGTAACCAGATTGCATCTAAAAGATACATCAGTCGGCTTCATGTCGATACCGATTGAGCCTGCCTCCAGCGGAGATCTTCCAGAATAATATATGTCAGGGTTGTAACCGAGAATTGAAAGGTTAGCTACATCAGAACCCGGCTTAAGTCCGTCAGCAACACTTTTCACCAAACCCATTCTTGAAACCTTTGCAAGCTTATTCATGTTCGGAGTAACGGAAGCTCCCATCGGAGTCTTGCTGCCAAGCTCTTCAACAGGATAATCTGCCATTCCGTCGCAAAGCAAAACCACATATTTTGTCATTGTCATTTCTTCTTTCATCATTTATTGTGACCTAAAAAGTCTTTAATATAATTTTAGCACATTTCAATTTAAATTGCAAGAGAAAACAAGCTTGAATTTGTCCGCCGTGGAAATACAAGCGTATTCCATAAAGATACACAAAAAAATAATGCAAAATTTGTGCTTTTGCACATTGACTAATAAAATAAAAGCATATATAATAAAAAGGTACTATTTATTTGTAAATTTATAAGTTAGGAGATTGGAAATATTGACTAAGGTTGTTAAATTCGGCGGAAGCTCACTGGCAAGCGCAGAACAATTTGTAAAGGTAGGAAATATAATTCGTGCGGAAGATTCAAGAAGATTTGTTGTTCCCTCCGCTCCGGGAAAAAGATATTCTGACGATATTAAAGTAACAGATATGCTCTATGGCTGTTATGACCTGGCAGCAAAAGGCAAAGATTTTGAAAAAGAATTTAATGCTATAAAAGAAAGATATTACGGAATCATCAATGAACTGAACCTTGACCTCTCATTGGAATCTGAGTTTGATATAATCAGATCTTGCTTTATTGGTAAAGCCGGCAGAGATTATGCAGCTTCAAGAGGAGAGTATCTTAACGGCATTGTTCTCGCTAATTATCTTGGATATAATTTCATTGACGCCGCAGATGTAATCTTTTTTGACGACCGTGGTGCGTTTGATTCTGTAAAAACAAATGAGATTCTTTCTGCAAAACTGGCAGGCATGGAGAATGCGGTAATCCCCGGTTTCTATGGTTCAATGCCAAACGATACAATCAAAACATTTTCAAGAGGCGGTTCTGACGTAACAGGTTCTATTGTCGCAGCAGCCTGCGGTGCAGATTTATATGAAAACTGGACTGACGTTTCAGGATTCTTAATTGCTGATCCAAGAATTATTGATAATCCGTTTCCTATTACAACTATTACATATAAAGAGCTGAGAGAGCTTTCGTATATGGGTGCTGGAGTTTTGCACGAGGACGCTATCTTCCCTGTAAGAAAAGCTGGTATTCCAATCAACATTAAGAATACAAATGCCCCGCTGGATCATGGCACGATGATCGTTGAAAGCACTTGTCAGAAACCTCAGTTCACTATTACAGGAATTGCAGGAAAGAAGGGCTTTACCGTTATTAATATCGAAAAGGATATGATGAACGGTGAGCTGGGATTCGGACGTAAAGTTCTTGAGGTTTTTGAAAAGAACGGACTTTCTTTCGAGCATATGCCTTCAGGAATCGATACAATGAGCGTAATTGTTCATCAAGAAGAGTTTGAACCTAAGGAACAGGAAGTTCTTGCAGGACTTCATAGAAACGTAAAACCTGATTCTATAGATATTGAAAGCGGACTTGCGCTTATCGCTGTTGTAGGAAGAGCGATGAAGTCCAATAGAGGTACAGCAGGCAGAATTTTTGCAGCATTAGCTCATGCCCATGTAAATGTTAAAATGATCGACCAAGGCTCCAGCGAGCTTAATATTATCATCGGTGTTGACGAAAGCGACTTTGAAGCTGCCGTAAAGAGCATTTACGAAATTTTCGTTGTACACCAGCTATAATCAGGTTTAACCCTCGCTTCACACTAACCCGATTTTGTGAACAATATATCACTTAGACTAAACTGGTATTTTATCATCTATATATAAGAACAGGGAAAGCAAATCTGCTTTCCCTGTTCTTTATATGATAATGTTATTTTACCGTTCTTCAAAGCATTCAAATTGATTGCTTTGTGAATTAATCTGTGATTTTAATGACTCTAACACTTCCTGCATGGCAATCCGCTGAGGACTTCCCTCAGGAGCCGCATCAATCTGTTCCGTCAAAGCTGCACAGCTGACCTTCATTGCATCATTAACCGCCATTTCCATAAACGGTTTAGTTTTCTCATCCTTCGGTTCAACAATTTCAGCCTCTACAGCCTCAGCAGAGTCACTTCGTACCTCACCCGAGTCATCATAAATGTTTGCTCCGCTTAAATCAATCGCTCGTATAAAAGGTACATTATTAAGCAAATCTTTCAGTGCACCTGCTCCGATGTTCGCTCCGCACAAGTCTATTACACCACCGAATTCACTGCCATTACCAGAAGCATCGTTGCCATTATCCGAAGCCTCGTTTCGTTTATCCCACCATTGACCGTAAGTCATGTCTTTCAGGTCTTCATAAATCTGATTATCAAGAGCCGGCATAAACCTTGCCACCGCACTTTGTGCAGTAAAAACAAAAGTTGTCTTTTGAGCTTCGCCTGCATTAAAGGGAATTTCATATATCCTTAAAATTCCGCCGTCCCATTCCTTGCTTAAAACAGGTGGATAAGCACTCTTCGCCAGCGGATAAGTATATCTGCCCTCCCAGTCTTCATCGTTAAAAATAATTAACTGAGAAACCTCTTTGCCTGTGTCACAGTATCCTCCCGTCATTGCAAAACGGAAAATATAATCTGTGTTCTTTTCTAAACGTTTTTCGCATTTTATCTGTGACCAGTTCCATCCCCAATCACCGATTTCCAAAATTTCCGTGGTCTTTCCGTCAAGTCCTATAATAAACATCCTTGAACCGGCATTGTTCTCACAGCTTTGGTCGAAACTGAATTCTTTTGCATTAAAATTTATAACATTACTCATAATATTTACCTCCGTATCAATATTACCGATCGGAGCATGAGTATCAAAGCAATTTTCCTTATTGCCCTTTAGCATACGAATTTCACAGTCGCCGACATACTCTGCCCGACCGTTTTTAACAAGTCCATTTGCCCTTTTGGGATAAGTGAACCCGATTTGTGTTCCAAATTCGTCTGTTACAATTACGTTTTTTGCCATGGGTGTCTTCCCCTTTGTAATATTAAATTTTCATTAGACCTTACGTTTTTTGTTATGGGTTTCTCCCCCTGTCTTACATTAATATTTTATCACAGCTGGCTTTTCATGTCAATTCACATAAACTTTTTTGTATACCTGCACAAAACCTGAAAATCCTGTTAAGCACTTTGACGAAAAAAGCTTTCAGATTCAATAAGGGGCATCGCCCCGTCATTCAACAAACGACTGGGCGTTAGCCCCTT
>CAMWVM010000119.1 GCA_947177715.1 uncultured Ruminococcus sp. | reverse complement strand
TTTGTCATTGAAATCAGTAACATTAAAAACAAGAGCCCTACCGGTGTACTCGCTTAGTAACTGATCATTCAGCAGTGTATTTGAAACGAAATTGTTTTTTGAAATGCCTAAATTACAATTTTTATTCATAATATTTTTTATTTCTCTTGATAGCACGTCAAGTTTTAATTTGTTATTGTATTTTATTGAATCCTTATGGGTAATCACCCAAAAAATTATATTAACAGATAAATATGAATTTATCTGACTAACACTTTCTTCAATATCATAGAATAAATATGTTCCTGTTTCTTGAACTGTATAGGGAATATATTGTGCAGGAAAGATTTTCTCCCAAAGCAATTGTTCACTTGGAATAAGATCTGTATTTTCTTTATTACTGTATTTCCCATCACCAACAACATCCACAATTAAATTTGATGTTAAAAGATGATTAGTAATTACAGTTCGGTAGTCTTCAATTAAATTATCATTCACACTAAAACACCTCCTGTTATTAATACTTCTAATTCATTGATAACATTCTTAGTAAGAAATTTAGTAAAAACTCTTCTAAGCAGTTGTTCTCAATAGCGTCTTTAGCATGCAATATACTTGCCATTTTCGCCTTTTAGAAAGTTTTGTTTTGGAAAACCATATTTTTTAGTTTTCTTAGACATTTATTTTTTCTTTATATTTTGTAGCAGGGAAGTCCTGCTATGTTTCTATATAGTTTACATTTCTCATCTCTTTTAATATAGCCAACACATTTCGTGTAGGTTCCGCCCAATATTTTCGCCTATTAGACTTTTTACTACTACTTGTCTGAGAAATAACTACATTTGGAATACGTTCTCTAAGTACAAAACTTTCTTGTTTGCCAATTAAAATCATTTGCGTAAAATTACACTTCCTTTGCTTTAAAATTTAGCCAATTTAAACATTGGCTATTAATCAATTGTTTGAATTAAGTAATTTTCTTATCATATGGGGTAGGATTTTTCGTTGGTTTTATACATGAAACACTCCCAAAGTGCCGAATATATGGGATTTGGGAGTGCTTTTTATCTAAATTTGTACTGACTTCATTTCAGCATTTTTCCGTCTGATCCGCTGTGTTTCTAATTTCCGTTTCTTGCGATAAATCTCATAGCAATCTTTACATCTGCAAGTTTTATTATCTTTTGCGCCAGTCTGAATTTTTTCTCCACAATCACAACAGGTAATAACTTTGGTCTTTTGTTTTACATATCCGCTGCATTTATTACAATATTTTTGTCTGCCATGCTCTTTATAAAACCTCTTATGGCAGCGTTCACATTGAATAAAGCTATCACTAATATTTTTGCATAAATTTTTATATACTTCATCACCAAACAAAGTCCAAAAGGCTTTCTTTTTAATTGACTTATGTTGATAAAATAAGTCATATATAATAATATCAATTACTTTAAATTTATCTTCTTTACCAATGATTTCTTTCTTTGCATTTTCATATACTGCAAAATAATTATATAGGTTCTTATCTGTCGAAATTAATTTGTCAATATTATTAAAATCCAATTTTGATACTATATTTTTATATCGTTCTGAAATTTCTGAAATGTATTCAGCATTAGAATTACTCATCAACATGCGATAATCAAATTTCCCTATATTATCTTGCTTAAAATTAAAACATAATTTTTTCTTAGGGAATAATTTTTGAATTCTATCAACTACACATGTAGTTTTTTCTTTTACCTGAGCTGTATTTTTATCTTTAGCATACATAAAGAATCGAGGAACTTTTTCTTTTGTGTATTGGTTTATGATTTTATTAGCCCAATCAGGACGTTTTGGTTTATATAATGTTTTACTATAGTCAATTATAAAATTGACTTCCATAACAAGCCATTTTATAGCTGTTAATTGTTCTTCAGAAATATCACCACTATTCCAAATCTTTGTTATATCGTTACTGGGCGGACCAATATTTCCACCGTTATAAGCTAACAGCAATCCTTTAAATAGTGAATCTGGAGTAAGTATTTCATCAGACGCTTTTGACATATTGTAGAATAGCGGTACTATATTTTTCATGTTACGCTCTGCGGTTTCAATAATTGTTTCATTATCAGTAACAAGGAACTTGTCCCCATCATAATCGCATTGTACGATTTTAGAAATTAAATCATGACAACTAATATATATTGCATTTGTATTAAAACATTCTTTAATGTTATTTAGTCTGATCGGATGTTCCCTATATAAGTGCGGACTTCGTAAACAGTCTAATTTCAAACCATCATCAAACAATCTACAACTAACCTCACCATTTTTCAGTAATCCTTTTGGATTAGATATATGTAAAAATAAATATTCACAAAACGCATAAAGATCAGGTATTACAAAAGTATATTTTCCATTTATTTTAAATTTTGCAGACCATAAATCCTTTTCTAAGCTTACTTTTAAATCTTTCAGAGTCTGACGAGAATACAAGTCAGATAGTAACTCAGGATACTTTTGCAAGCATTTTTGAAAACCGTTTTTGTTATAGTTTTTATCTGTTGCACCGAACACATCCAGCATAGTATTAACATCTTCTGCTAAGTTATTTATATCTTCCTCATTTTTAATTGCCAGACTTTTTATTTCATCATCATTCATATCAGAAAGTGTTTGTATCATTTGATAGTTAATTACGGCATCAGGAAAGTCATCTTCTTCAACATTACATTTACCTGCTGTACAATGATATTTTTTAAAATTATCTTTATATTCTTCCCAGTCCTTAAAATATTTCCACATTTTAAATTGACTCTTAGTAAATATAATTTGAATATTTTCACTTATTACATTATGAACATTACCATAAATGTCTTTTATTAAAGGAGAAGCATTATTATTAATAATAAATTTCTTAAAATCAAAACTTGCTAACAAACCTTTTACCCAAGGAAGTCTGACCATAAAATTCTTATTGCTTAAACAAGGTAAAATCATTCCGCATCCATCAGTTTGTGTAAAGTCCATATCCATTACTTTACGTTCAATTTTATATGTCTTTTCGTCAATATAATCCACTTCACCAGTGATTACTTTTTCAAAATCATCAACAACAATACAGCGGTCAATGTCAAAATGATTCCATAAATCTGTTGCGGAATTGCATAAAGCTAAGTAGGCAAGATATTTATTGATATTCATACCACCAAGGTTATTAATAGTTTCAACAGTTAGTCCGGCGGTTAAGGTGTTCCAATATGTATTAAGTAAGTCTTCTCTTACAGCTACAAACTTTTTAGTTCGAATCTGTCCTGCCGATGCTGAGAAAAATACATACTTTTCCCCATTAAGATAAAAGCCATTTTTTACAATACTTTTTGCGACATCAAAGAAATAAACCTTGACAATTAAAATTTCAGAATTAAATTCTCGTTCTTTTAATTCAAAACATCTTGTAAGATTACTGTCAAAAATGGATACCCTGTGTTTAATCGATGGATTGCCTTCTTTGTCCAAGATTTCATCTGTCCTTACAGTACGAGTGAGATTAATATTGTTTTGCAAAATTTGTTTTAACTTATCTTTTAATTCTTTTTTTAATTTATATAAAACTGGCAATCTAATATAATATTTTTCTTTCCATGATTGATAATTCTTTAACCATTCTGTATATTCATGTGGATTTTTGTTTTTTGGTTTTTGTGGTATTTTAGATTTTAACTTGTTTAAAAGATATCTTGTTTTAATTAACCTTTTTTCTATTTCGCTTTCTTCATCTGTATAAAAACATGCTGTGTCAAGTCCATACACATAATATAATTTATTTAACGCCAATTAGTATCCTCCTAATCATAAAAGAGTATTATGTTTTGATGCAAATATGCATAAGCTTTTCAAGTCGTTTTTAAGAACAGGGATGACTATTTATTTTTAGATGCACAGATATCACTTCCTTTGTTAACTATTTCATTCTTTAATACTGTTATTTGAGCTACACATGTCGTATAGCAATTAATACATCTTTATTAAAACATAGAATTTAAATATTAATTTTCACTCTTTTTGTTTTCTCAAAATAGTTTATAGGTAGACTAATCTTTTCTGGTGATTTTATAGTAAATTTATTATCATTCTTTATTTTAATCTAAAATTAAATAACTCTTTTAATTTTAGGTTAAGTTTTACAGCTATTAAAAAAGTCAATCTATTGAATAATTGTGGTGTTTGTTTTCTCGTTTTGAAATTATCGCACCTGATGTTTATTTTCAATCTTTTTGATGCAGCAAATTATATTATAGAATTTTCGCATAATATTTATTATCATTCTTTCTGGTTTCATTATAACATCAGATTTTTATCTTGTCAACTGTTTATTGAAAAAATTTTTAATTCGATGTTAGAGGGCCCAATAGTGTATTTATGAAACTTTTTGGAAGATTGAGTGGACTTTGATAACTATCTTTATCCTGATATTCAACCTTACTTGTAGACAATTCGTTAAAAAGTTTATTTGCGCATGACTATTTATATCAATTAGAACAGTTGACATTAAGCGAATATGAACCACTACTATAGATTTTGACAAATAAAAAGCGATAGAGTATAATAATAGACAAATCGGGATTTGCAGAAATGCAAATTCTTGTTTTTCGATTATTAAGGAGATGAAGTTATGATATTAACTACTGAGAGATTAGTGCTTCGCCCATGGACGGACGCAGATGCGGAAAGTCTTTTTGAATATGCGAAGGATCCGGATATTGGACCGATTGCAGGATGGCCTCCACATAAAAATGTAGAGGAAAGCCTGGATGTTATCAGAAATGTTTTTACCGGAGCTGAATGCTATGCAATATGTGAAAAGGGAAGTAATAGAGCAATTGGTGCAATAGAACTTATACTCAACGGACATACTGATATGACCGAGCGAGATGATGAATGTGAACTTGGTTATTGGCTTGGTAAACCATTCTGGGGCAGAGGATATATGCCTGAAGCTGCAACAGAACTCATTCGACATGGTTTTGAAGACTTAGGAATGATAACAATCTGGTGTGGTTACTATGATGGAAATAATAAATCTAAGAGAGTTCAGGAAAAGTTAGGATTTACTTATCATCATACCTGTGATGAGGTGCCGGTACCATTGATGAACGAAACAAGAATATGTCATACTAACTATATGACTAGGAAACAGTGGCTTAGTAAATAAATTATAGTATTAATAGCAAAGTATTTATATCAACATACAATACTATTTAAAAATCTTTTTTCAAAGTTATTTTTAAATAGCACTTGACAAGAACAGATGTTCGTGGTATCATAAGTTATAGGGGAACGAACGTTCGAACGAGATGGACTTTTATAAAATTAGATGTCAAAGGAAAGGATTGTTGATATTTGCTAAAAGAAAAAGAACTGTTTAATGAACTAAGAAAGTACAATACTTTTTTTATTTATAACAAAGAGATGCCTGTCAGTAAAACATTAGCATTGGGTGTCCAA
>CAMWVM010000118.1 GCA_947177715.1 uncultured Ruminococcus sp. | reverse complement strand
CATCAGGGTATAGGAGATGAGCCGGAGTCTCGTGGGCTCGGTGTTGTGTATAAGAGACAGGCATTAATGCAGGGCGTATTTTTTTATGTCTAAAGGAGTGGTGATATATATGGGCGTGAAAATTGAATTTGATATGCGGGCTATAAAAGGTCTTGAGGAGGCTGTAAAAAAGTCAGCAGAAGAAGCTATGGAACAGGTCCTCACTGACCTTGTAAATTCAAACACTATGCCGTTTGCTATAGGAGATATGCAGGATAATCAGACGTTTGTGGCTGTTGAGGGTGATACGGTTAAACTTGTAACAGGCTCTCCGCAAGCGAGGCGGTTATATTATCACCCTGAATATGATTTCCAGCAAGGTCATAATGATAATGCAGGTGGCTTATGGCTTGACCCATATATTGACGGAGATAAAAAGGACTTTGCAAAAAATGCTTTCGAAGCTGACTTTAAGGAGAGATCAGGCGTATGAGATTAACATTACTAAACATTGCTGATATGCTTGCTGACATTCTCCAATTTGAGGACGTTTTTGCAGGGAGTATAAATGCAAATCTTGACCGCTCTATAGGCGTATACGACGCTAAAAGGGGCGGTAAACACAAAATATGTATAGGTGGCAAATCCTGTACAAAAACATTAGAAAAGAAAATTTCAATACTTATTCACTGGACGGATAATCCTACGTTTGCTGAGCAGGAGGCAGATTTGATACTTGAAACGCTTACCGACGTTCGGGGATATAAAACAGATGATTTCACAGTTCATTTTATCAGCTGCAATGACCCAGTTTCTGTAGGAAAAGATGAGAGGGGCGTTTGTGAATATGTTATTGAAGCTATAGTTTATTATGAAAGGAAGGAATAATTATGCCGGGAGTATATCCATGTTATGAAAACCAGTTTAGAATTGATTGTAAGGGTGGAAGTGGAGAACCAAAGGACTTAGCAACTATTGCCGATATGGAATCCTTTTCAGTTTCTATTGATGGTAATGTAGAGGAGTGGAAGCCTTACGATCAGCTGGGATGGACGAGAAGACTTGTAACCGGAAAATCTATTACAATCTCCGTGTCAGGAAAGAGAAATGTCGGTGACAGAGGAAACAACTATATAAACGATATTGCTTTAAAAATGGGCTCGGAAGCAACAACAACTCTTGTGTGGGAGTTCCCGTCGGGCGCAACTCTTACAATGAGAGGCGTTATAAATGTAACCGAATGGGGTTCAGGAGATAGCACGGCGGCTGCTCCGCTTGCATTTGACTTTATGTCCGACGGCAAGCCCACATTTTCAGAAGCAGCTCCAATATCCGAATAATAATTTATTAATCAAAATCAGCATTCTGAGAAATCGGGGTGCTGATAATTTTATACTTGAAAAGTGAGGTTATTATTATGTCAAAGATGTATACACTTGATAACAAATTACTGGTAGGAACACCTGAAATACGAATCGGCGAAAAGATTTATCCTGTTGATGACAGAGCTAAGACGGTCAAAAAAATCATGCAAATGTACAAAGACCGTGATGATATGGATATGGACGATATCGACAAAATGTTTGATTTGGCGTTCGGCGCTAAAAACGCAAAAGAAATCAGTGCTATGGACTTATCTTTTGCGGCATATCAGGAGCTTGCAGCTTTGGTTATGTCCGCTATGACGGGAGAAAAACCCAAGGACAAAGAAGAACGATTTCAAAAACCAATCGAACAGAGCAAATGAAGAAACATGGTACGACCTTGAATACGACAAGGAGCTTATTGTTCAGTCTATAGCAAAGCAGTATCATGTATTACCGTCTGAACAGGAGGAGCTTTCATATGCTGATTGGATTTCTCTTGTTGCGGGAATTATGGAGGATACTCCACTGGGTCAGACGGTGCTAATACGAAAAGAAAACGACAAAGACCGTCTGAAACACTTTTCCAAGCATGAACACCGTATAAGAAACGAGTGGAAAAACGTCTGTGCATGTCAGAAACGTGAGAATCAGAATCCGCAGGACGCAAAAAAAGCTATAGAAGAACTGGAAAATATGTTCCGTAACATGTTCCTGTAAAAAAATACGTTAAGAAAGGCGGGTGAAAATATGGGTACATCTGTCGGAGTTATCAGTCTTGATTTGGTTATCAAGGAAAATTTGCAGAAGCAGCTCGATAAAATAAAATCGACTATTCAGAGTGGGTTCCAAAAACCAATGGAAACAGTGGCAAAAACAGTTGACAAGGCTTTTGATGGCGCAGAAAAATCGGTTGATAATTTTAAAAATTCCACTAAAGCCAGCATGGATAAGTTAGCGGCTGACGCTGTTAAACCAATGAAGGAACTACAGAGAAAAGCAAATGAAGCTTTAAATTCTGCAACTTCTGCTGCCTCAAAACCAATAACCAAGAAAATAACTGTAAAAACAGTTACGGCTAAAGATTTGTTGGACGCTCAAGGCATAGAAGATCCTATTAATAAGATCAATGAAAAGATAGCAGAAACCGGAGAAAAAATCAAAGAAAAGCTGGGCAAATTTGAAATTCAAACTGACCCAGTCAAACGTCTTGAACAGGAACTTGAAAACACACATGAAAAAGCCGATTTGCTTCAAAAGAAATGGCAGGAACTCAATGATGAATTGGAGAAAACACAAAGCGAGGCGGACGCTTCCAAAATTATTTCGCAAATCAATGCTACAGAAAAACAATTACTTTCTTTGCAATCTCATATGGAGAAATTGCAGAAAAAAATTGAAAATCCTAAAGCCGATAAATTAACTCAAACTATAGAATCTTACAATGAAAAGATTAAAGATATTCATGAGAAATACGCAGCTCAAATAAAAGCAATTAATGAGAAAACCGCGGCAAAAATTGCTGCTATCAATGAAAAAAATGCCGAAGAAATTAAGGCTATACAACAGAAAAGCGCTGAAAAAATTAAGGCTATACAAGAAAAATATGCTTCAAAATCTGATTCAAGAATTAAACGCATCGGAAATACCGTCAAAAACACTCTCGGAGGGGCATTTAATTCTTTAAAATCTGTTGGAGGCAAGGCACTTGATTCACTTAAATCAAAAATAGGCAAATTCAAGAGCAGCGCCGACGGAGCGTCTAAACCCTTAAGCAAATTAGGTAAATCCATCAAGTCAGCCGCAAAATCTGCTTTGCTTATGGCAGGATTATACGCTGTTTTTAGAGGGCTTAAATCAGCAATAACTGACGCTTGCAGCGGCAACGATGAATTTGCAAAGTCTTTGAATGAAATCAAGGCTAATCTTCAAATAGCTTTCGCCCCTATAATTAATGCTATTATGCCAGCGATCAATACCCTTATGTCGGGATTGGCGGCTGCCACAAAGATGATAGCGACTTTCACCTCCGAGTTGTTCGGCTCTACATACAAAAAATCTCTCGAAACTGTGAAAAAGGTCAAAGAAGTCGGCAAAGAAGCTAAAAAGAATTCTACATATCTTGCAAGCTTTGATGAAATGAACGTCGCTCAGGATACAAGCAGTGACAGCAGTTCCGAAAGTTCTGACAATGGTATTGATTACTCTGCTATAAATGGAGATAACGTTAAGCTCCCTGACTGGGCTGAACGCATGAAAGAGGCTATCCGTTCAGGTGATTGGAAAGGCGTAGGCTCATTACTTGCCGAAAAGGTCAACTCCGCATTTTTAGGTATTAATTGGAGCAAAGTGCAGAAAAAAGTCAACGGTTTTATGAAAGGCGTTGCCGACGGACTTAACGGCTTTGTTAAAAAACTGAAATGGAAACAGCTCGGTAAAGCTTTCGGCAACGGTATCAATACCATATTCGGTGGTATGTATACGTTTATGAAAACCTTTGATTGGGGCGCTTTAGGGAAGGGCATTGCCGATTTCCTTAATGGTGCAATAGAGGACACTGACTGGGAATTAATAGGTCGAACCTTAGCTTCTAAGTGGACTGCTCTCATTGACACGCTTTATGCTTTTGTTACCAACTTTGATTTTTCGGGATTTGGACAGTCGATTGGAGAATCGGTTAATGCTTGGTTTGATGAAATAGACTGGGCAAAGCTTGGCGAAACCATATCGGAATCCATAAAAGGACTGTTTGATACTATAATGGGATTCCTCGAAACTGTAGATTGGCAAGGGATCGGTGAAAAGCTGTGGACGCTTGTAAAATCAATCGATTGGGGCGGGATCATATCAAAGCTTTTTAAAACTATCGGCGAATTAATTGGCGCCTTTGTTTCTTTGCTTTGGGGCTTCATAAAAGAAGCTGTATTTAAAATACGTGATTATTTTAAGGAAAAGATACAAGATTGCGGTGGAAATATCGTTGCAGGCTTGTTTAAAGGAATAGGCGACGCACTTAAGTCATTGTATACATGGATTAAAGAGCATATTTTTAAACCATTTATTGATGGCTTTAAAAAAGTGTTTGGCATTCACAGCCCGTCTAAAGTTTTGGCAGAAATGGGCGGATTTCTGATTGATGGACTTTTAGGAGCTATCAAAAAAGGTATCGAACTTGTCAAATCCATTTTCAAAACTATGGTGTCGGTTATAAAATCAATTTTAACGCCTATTGCAGATTTCTTTAAAAATTTATTCTCTGGTATATTTGGCTCCATAAAAAATATTTTAGGCGGAATTATTCAGTTTATCAAAGGCGTGTTTACTGGTAATTGGAGCAGTGCTTGGGAGGGAATAAAGGAGATTCTCAAGGGCGTTTGGGATGGCTTAGTCACTGTTGTAAAAGCACCTATTAATCTAATAATCGGCGCAGTTAATGCTATGCTTGGCGCTGTCGAAAGCGGTATCAACTGGGTAATTGACGGAATTAACAAGCTGTCATTTGACATACCTGACTGGGTACCTGTAGTAGGAGGCGAAACATTTGGTTTTGATATCCCAACTGTTGATATACCCAAAATTCCAAGGCTGGCTACGGGCGGACTTGCTACAGCTCCAACGTTGGCAATGGTGGGTGATAACCGCAACGCAAAGGCAGACCCTGAGGTGATCGCTCCATTAAGCAAACTGCAAGGCATGTTAACAGACGGCGCGGGAATATCTGAAATTATAGCTTTGCTTCGTGAAATTGTAGATATCCTTAAATCCCTTGACTTTACTTTTGAGGGTAAAATTAACGAACGTACACTTTGGAAAGCTATTGTTAAGCTTTATAGAGAGCACAAGGTTAGAACAGGGGGTGCACTAATCTAATGAAAGTATGGGCAAGAGGAGTGCTGCTCCCCAGTGCTGATATTGAGAGCAGCACTTTCCTAACATATAAGACATGGGCAAACAATTCCGGCAGAGTTTCTACAGGGGAAACGGTGGGCGATATTCAAGGGCTTACAAGGAAAGTCGTTTTGAAATATTCATTTTTAGAAAGCGCGAATAAAGTAATGATGGATAATCTGTTTAATGTGTCAAGTCCTGCATACTTTCCCGTTACCGTCGAGCAGGACGGCATTAAACGCACGTTTACTTGTTACAGCAGTGATTTTACATACAGTGCAGAGATCCCTACGGGC
>CAMWVM010000117.1 GCA_947177715.1 uncultured Ruminococcus sp. | reverse complement strand
AGGTACATCAGGGCGATGTATAAAATCATATGGGTGCATTGTGCAGCCACGTTCATTCCTTACACCAATTTCAGCAAACATTACAGGCTTGTTGTAATATAGGTGTGTTTTTTCAAGAATATCAATTTTTGATTGCCATGCTTTTTTCATATATTCAAGACTTCTGTCCTCAGGTGTTGAAACGCTGTAATATGCAGAAATACCTATAACATCTACATCGGTAAGCCATGGGAATTTCATTTCATCTCCATGGTTGACATTATGCATTATAAGTCCGTGATAGTTTTGGCGTACGGTTTTAATCAGCTTTTTGCATCGTTCGGTCTGTTTGTCCATACCTTCCATTTCACAGCCAGTGCAGAACATTTCGCACCCGGTCCTCTCGGAGATTTTAGCATAGTGAATCATGTAATTGGTATAAGATTCAAACCATTTGTCCCAATAAGTCTGATTGTCAGGCGGAAAATTGATTCTTGCCCGCCAGTTTTTATCCATACAGTTAACTACAGGTTTCAAGCAAACCTTAAGTCCCATAGCTTTAGCCATGTTAACAGCATGTATAATATCTTCATCAGTCTGCGTAAATCCAAAAAGCGGAAATATCCTCGTGGAATAAAATGTTTCCTGAAATACATTAACTGTAATGCATATCCAGTCAAGTCCGTTGGATGCAAGACGTTTCATTGAGCGTTCAGCAGCCTTTTTTTGATAGTCACCGCTCCTTGAACACCAGCCCCATGTGTAACCTTTGCAAAATAATCTATCCATAATTGAATTCCTTTCCTGTCTATTTCTTTCTGTATACATCAATAAAAAACTCACATGGCGTATCAAGCTGCTGCAGTTTTTCCAGCTTTTTTATTGAACTCTCTGGAGTTTTGTAGTAATAAGGCGTCATTGCAAATAAATTCATTATATCTTCATTGCTGTCTAATTGTATATTAAAATCAACAGTATATTGTTTTTCAAGTGCAAATTTTTTTAAGCCATATGAGTTAGGTTTGTTTTCATATGGTGTATCATATAAAACTTGCTTTAATCCGAAAAGATGTTTGGGAGCAGGAGATACTATTACAAGGTATTTTCCTTTCTTTAAAATTCTTGCGTATTCGTCATTTGAAACAGGAGCAAATGTGGAAACGACCAAATCTGCCGTCAGCTCACGAAAAGGAAGTTCAAATGAAGAAGCTACTGCAAATTCTGTATTTAATATCTCTTTTTCCTTACTTAATGTAACACAATGTGCTACAGCAGATTTGGAAATATCAATACCGTAAATCTCAGCAGAAGAAATGTTCTGTGCATAAATTGTAGTATAGTAACCCTCACCGCAGCCGCTGTCAATAATAATAGGCTTGCTGATACCCTTGACAAGTTCTTTTATTATATCAGATATTTTTTCTGCAAGCGGCAGGTAATAGTTTTTATTAAGAAACTCACTTCTTGCCCTAACCATGAAAGGATTATCTCCCGCAGTTTTCGGATTTCTGCCCTTTGTGGTAAGTAAATTAACATACCCCTTTGAGGATATGTCAAAACAATGATTGTTTTTGCATAAATAGCTTGAAGCTTTCTTTCTCATTTTCTTTTTGCAGACAGGGCAAATATACATGTAATTTTCTCCTATAATAAGTTTATTTAATCATAACAAAAATAAACTGAAGTGTCAATAAGAAAATGTGCAGTACTTGACTTTTCGGGGGAAATGGGTTATAATATATCTTTAATAACGATAATTATATTTGAATAGGAGAGTTTAATATGAGCGCAAAGAAAAATACAGTTTCAAGAGAAGGATTTGCTAAACTTGAAGCAGATCTTGATTATCTTATTACTGTCCGCAGAGGCGAGGTTGCCGAAAAATTGAAAGAAGCACGTTCTTTCGGAGATCTTTCTGAAAATGCTGAATATGATGAGGCAAAGAATGAACAAGGTATTCTCGAAGCAAGAATTGCTGAGCTTGAGAATATTATTGCAAATGCAGTGGTTGTTGACGACGATGATATCTCAGTAACTGAAATTGGTGTTGGTTCAATTATTAAGATCAGAGATCTTGAACTTGATGAAGTCGAAGAGCTTCAAATCGTTGGTTCAACTGAATCTGATCCTGATAATAACAAGATTTCTGACGAGTCGCCAATCGGTAAAGCTGCCTTGAATAAAAAAGTCGGCGATATTTTTGAGGTTGAGGTTCCTGTAGGAATTATAAAATTTGAGGTTTTGGAAATTTCAAAGTAAATCATGACGTGAAAGGATTGTAACATAAGAATGAGCGAAGAAATGCTTAATAATGCTCCTGAAGAGGAAATGACTCAGGAAGATATAAATATTTTAAAGAAAATCCGTCTTGAAAAGCTTGAAGAAAGACGTGCCAATGATAATGATCCATTTATTATAACAAAATATGATGTGACAATTCATAATGCTGAGGCTAAGGTACGTTTTGAAGAAATTGAAGCTAAGGCTAAGGAAGAAGCTGGCGAGGATGAAGAGCTTTTTAAGGCAAATCTTGAAGAAAAGCGTGAAACGGTTAGAATTGCCGGAAGAATGATGTCAAGACGTGACATGGGTAAGGCTAACTTTATAGATGTCCGTGATAAAACTGATAGAATTCAGGTTTATGTCCGTATGAATGATATTGGCAAGGATGAGTTTGCTGATTTTAAAAAGTGGGATGTCGGTGATTTAATCGGCGTTGAGGGATATGTTTTCAGAACTCGTAAGGGCGAAATTTCTGTCCATGCACAGAAGATTGTGATGCTTTCAAAATCCTTGCTTCCATTGCCTGAGAAATGGCATGGACTTAAGGACCAGGATACAAGATATCGCCAAAGATATGTTGACCTCATCTGTAATCCTGATGTAATGGATACTTTCCAAAAGCGTTCAAAGATTATCAGCTGTATAAGAAGATATCTCGATAAACAGGATTTTATTGAAGTTGAAACTCCAATGCTTGTTTCAAATGCCGGCGGTGCCGCTGCAAGACCGTTTGAAACTCATTATAATGCTCTGAATGAGGATGTCAAGCTCAGAATTTCACTTGAGCTTTACCTTAAAAGACTTATTGTCGGCGGACTTGAAAGAGTTTATGAAATCGGCAGAGTTTTCAGAAATGAGGGTGTTGACGCAAGACATAATCCTGAGTTTACGCTTATGGAGCTTTATCAGGCTTATACCGACTATTACGGAATGATGGATCTGACTGAAAATATGTACAGATATGTCGCTAACGAGGTTTGCGGAACAACTGTTATACCTTACGGCGAGCATACCATAGACCTTGGTAAGCCATTTGAAAGAATGACGATGGTTGATGCTGTTAAAAAGTATTCAGGTGTTGATTTCAATGAAATAAAAACTCTTGAAGAAGCAAGAGTAGAGGCCGATAAGTATCATATTGAATATGAGCAAAGACATAAAAAAGGCGATATCCTTAATCTGTTCTTTGAGGAGTTTGTAGAAGAGCATCTGATTCAGCCAACCTTCATAATGGATCACCCCATTGAGATTTCTCCGCTTACAAAGAAAAAGCCTGAGAATCCTGAATATGTTGAAAGATTTGAGCTTTTCATTAACGGCTGGGAGATGTGCAACGCTTATTCAGAGCTTAACGATCCAATCGATCAGCGTGAGCGTTTTGTTGAACAGGAAAGATTGTTGAGCCAAGGCGATGAAGAGGCTAATAGAATTGACGAAGACTTTATGCGTGCCCTTGAAATAGGTATGCCTCCTACAGGAGGTATCGGCTACGGCATTGACCGTCTGGTTATGCTTCTTACAAACAGTGCGTCAATTAGAGATGTCTTGCTGTTCCCGACAATGAAGACAATTCAAGGGTAAACCGTTGTGTAACAACAGGTTACACTGAAAAAGCAGGGCATTTTACGACAGTTTTACGACAAATGAAGAGAGTAATGATATAGCTTTGATGTCGTAGATGCAGAGAAAAGCGTAACGCTATTAAAGATAATCATAGCGAAAAGGGATTAACGCACCCAAAGAAAACAAAGGCAGACTGGTATTAGAAGCCAGCCTGCCTTAAAATTTGTCGCAAAATCTATACAATATTTGTGACAGAAAAAGAAGGCGGGCTGAACTCAGTAGTTCAAACCCGCCTAAGCGAAATTTATTCATTGTTCTCAGGGATATCAGCTACTACCTCGTCATCAGAATAAGCATCGGCAGTCAAAGAGTATTCAATAGGCTTAACGATGATAAAGTCAGACTTAGCATAATCTCCGTTCAACATTTTCTCGACATATTCGTCGAGAGCTTCTTTTGTTGCGAACTCCAGAGGAGCTGTAACATTATTAACAGTAGAAGTTAAATACTGATATAACGACTTTGCATTATCTTTCTTGGATGCAACAATCATAATTCTGTACATAGCAAACTCCCTTTCATATAAGATATTTTACACCCACAAAATATCCTTTGGAGTTATTTTACGAACATAATAATCGCACCTAAAATTCCAGTGGCAAGGAAAGTGCAAACAGCAGTGATGATAGCGACCTTTACTGTGTTAACATTGTTTGCAGTACGCTTATATGGTTCATTTTGAGTTTCTGTCAAGCGTCGTTCAGTATCCTGCCACGCTTTCGCTTGAGCGTTAACCTTGTTGTTCGTGTCGTCCACCTTATCCTCAATATTGCTGACACGCTGAGCAATAACTTCAACAGATGTAGCAATCTTGTAGATTGCTTTTTGGTCATTCTTAATCTCTCTCATTTCTGCCTCCATTGCGTCGAGTCTATGAGTGTTGGATTTAGACCTCTGCTCCGTTTCAATGAGGATAATTCTTTCTTGTTCTGTCATAACAGTACCTCCTTCAAAAATCAGTCACCCCTTTATCACCGAAGGAAGTTAGCAGGTGTGCCTATTTCCATCGTCACAATTATTCCGTATCTGTGCCGCCAAAACTCTGGTTAAATTCATTAACTGCAGCTTCGATAAGCATACGGACTTCGATGTCGGTAATTGTAATACCCTTTTCTCCGAGCATTGCAGACACAGATTCAATACACTTGTCGAGCTTATCCTGACCGTGCAGGTCTGTATAAAGCTGTTCAACGGCTCTTACACAGGTATTAACGACATCTTTCTTGGTTTTATCGTTGATGTACTTCTCATACAAATTCTTTACGACAATGCCGATATAGCCAGCAATAGCCGTTAAGATAGAGTAGAGAATAGTCGTGCCATACATAGAGATAAATTCATTCACAAAATTCATAATCATTTTTCCTCCTTGTTATCGCGCTCCTCGCATGGAAATGGGCAGGAGCTACATTCGTTTTTATCACAATGGGTCTTTCCGCCCCATTGACATAAACTAATAATCCAGATTATAGTTATTACTCCCCCTATAATTAGAGGGAGTAAATTGATAATACCGACCGTCCGGCTCATAATTACGCCTTGGTGAAGGTGTTAGCATCCACCAAACCGTAAACGGTAGAATTACCGTCTGTGTGAACTAAGTGGTAAGGATGTTTGCTCTTGCCGAGCTGGTAAACAGCCGTGATTTTAGCCTTACCGCCCTTACAAGCAGAACCGTTCACGGCA
>CAMWVM010000116.1 GCA_947177715.1 uncultured Ruminococcus sp. | reverse complement strand
ATTTTGTATTTTTCTGTATCTGAAAACAGCGGTAGATTTGTTCAAGAAGCATTACTCTCGCAAGCTGGTGGGGGAATGTCATTTCGGACATGGAAAGTCTTAAGTGACAGATATTTTTAATCTCGTCAGCGATGCCGAAAGATGAGCCGATAATAAAATTGATTGTATTATAGCCTTGTAGTGCATAACTATCTAATTTTTTGGACAGATCAATGCTGGGTAAATGCTTGCCCTCAATACACATTGCTATGTTGACAGCAGATTTTTTATCACAATAAGGACGCATTGATTTTGCTTCATTGCTCAATGAAATAAGAATCTCTTTCTGTGACGGATTATCTGAAAGCCTTGATTCTGCAAGCTCCACGATTTCAAGTTTGCAGAATGCCGAAAGTCTTTTTGCATATTCTGCACAGGCGTCACGCCAATATTTTTCTTTCAGTTTTCCCACAGTAATCAAATTTATTTTTATCAAAATGACACCGCCGTTCCGCCCTCTGGTCTTGCGGTTATGAGCATATAGTCTTGTGCTGACGCATATTCTGACAAAGCAGATACGGCTGAATTATGGGCAATTTGCGGTGTATTATTTTCCTGGCTTAAATGTCCGAGGATGAATTTATATGTACCTCTTTTCAAGAGCCTTACCAATTCACAGCCGCAGTCATTATTGGAAAGATGACCATGCTTAGAAGATATACGTTTTTTCAAGTCATATGGATAGCTTCCGTTTTTCAGCATATTTATATCATAATTTGATTCTAAAAGCACAAGGTCTGCTCCGCTTAAATTTTCATCTATTTCGGTTGTTACATGACCCAAGTCGGTACATATTACAAGAGTTTTTCCTTCAGGTGTTTCAATTCGATAACCGCAGCTTGCAGCTGTATCGTGAGGTGTTTTAAAGCTGTGCACTTTAAATTCACCTACACATATATCAGAGAAATCTACGGGATTTAAACTGCATTTTGCATTGACTTTATCCTTTTCGGAAAGTTCATTCAAATTAACTTGCTGTGCATAGACGGGGATGTTATATTTTTTTGTAAACACTTTAAGTCCCGAAATGTGGTCGGAGTGAGTATGGGTAATGAAAATACCCTGAATAGCTTCAGGCGGTATTCCGTTGCTGTCAAGGGAGGTGCATAACCTTTTACAGGAAACTCCTGCATCTATTAATATTCCGCCGTTTTGCGTACCAACAAATGTTGCATTACCTTTGCTTGATGAAAACAAAGGGTATATTCTTGCCATATTAAAAATCCTTTCCGTAGTTATCTTTTAGAAATTTTGCGACACCGTCGCTGTCATTTGATCCGACAATTTCATCGGCAAGCTGTTTCAGCTCAACTGCTGCGTTTTCTACAGCATATTTTCTGTTACTTGCATTAAAAAGTGAAATATCATTAAGATTGTCGCCGAAGCAAATAATTTTATCATATCCGTATTGACTTTTGAGAAAATTCACTGCATTTTCCTTAGATGCATTTGGAGAAAATATTTCAAGATACCATAAATCATCTGAATAAACATCACGGTAGAAAGTTAGTTTTATATCTTGAAAATCTTTTATTTTATCATAAAAAGGCATTAGGTTTTCTTTCTTATTAATAAAAGAAAAGTAAAGAGAATTATCATTTACCAAACCGAAATCACTTGTTTGAAGAAACTGCTTATAATACCTGTTTTTTCGTTCCTCATAAAACGCTCTCATTTCAGGTGTTGCTATTTCTTCATAATAAGGCACCATATCGCCGTTTTGGATAGTGTACATAAAACCGTATAGCTTCATCTCGTGTATTATTGTAATTATATTTTTTGAAACACTATTATCAATTATTGCAGAATAAACATATTCATCTTTTTGCAAATCACGGATAAGTGCTCCGTTCATAAGTATTATCGGTGCATTTACATTCAGTCCGTTTAGTATTTTGCTGACTGTTGCATATGTTCGTGCTGTGGCGACAGTGAAGTTCATACCCGTTTCCATAAGCTGATTTATTGTTTTTTGGGAATAATCCGTTAGCTTTGCATTTTTATTTAAAAGCGTGCCGTCCAAATCGGATACATATAAAATCATAGTGTTCTCCTGTTTCAGCAATTACACAAAAACAGGGACGATGTCAATCATCGACCCTGCTATTATTAACTTTGATATTTTTAACCGCTCATTTGAACAGAGCCAACTTCTGTGACTGTTACTCGTTTAATATCGGCTCCGAGCATTTGAAGCTTTTTCTCGATACATTCATATCCACGTTCAATATACTGGATATCTGACACCTCAGTTGTACCCTCAGCGGCAAGCCCTGCAATAACCATAGCAGCTCCTGCTCTCAGGTCAGTTGCAACAACAGGTGCGCCGTTAAGCTTACCAACGCCTTCAATAACGGCAACCTTTCCGTCAACGGAAATATCTGCGCCCATTCTGCGGAGTTCAGCTACATATCTAAAACGATTATCAAAGATATCGTCTGTTACTATGCTTGTACCCTCAGCGAGAGTAAGAAGCGTAGAGAACTGTGGCTGCATATCTGTAGGAAAGCCTGGGTGAGGCATGGTTTTTATTGAAGTTTTTGTAAGTGCTCCGTCGACGCTTACTCTAACGCTTTCGTCGTTTTCTTCAACGGTAACACCAATTTTGCGAAGTTTTGCTGTAATTGACTCAAGGTGTTTAGGAATAACATTTTTAACAAGGACATCGCCCTTTGTTGCAGCAGCTGCAACCATATAAGTTCCTGCTTCAATTTGGTCAGGAATAATCGGATATGTTATACCTTTCAGATAATCAACGCCCTTAATTTTGATAACGTCAGTACCTGCACCTCTGATATCTGCTCCCATTGAATTAAGGAAGTTAGCAAGGTCGACTATATGGGGTTCTTTTGCGGCATTTTCAATAATAGTTCTGCCCTTTGCTTTTACAGAGGCGAGAATCGCATTAATTGTGCCGCCGACTGTATTGAAATCAAAATAAATTTGTGAACCTATAAGCTGATCTGCATAGCAATGTACTTCGCCGTTTTTAAGCTCGTCCATAGCGCCAAGGCTTCTGAATGCTTTCAGATGCTGGTCGATAGGTCTGTCGCCCAAATCACATCCGCCTGGCATTGCAACATATGCATCATGAAAACGGCCTAAAAGCGTACCGAGGAAATATG
The DNA here is from genome assembly GCA_947177715.1 of uncultured Ruminococcus sp. Classification (GTDB taxonomy): domain Bacteria; phylum Bacillota; class Clostridia; order Oscillospirales; family Ruminococcaceae; genus FB2012. Next base: position 2,434 of record CAMWVM010000116.1, on the reverse strand, counting down.
ACGAAGCTCTCATTGATCTTGCCATTTCATAAGGTACATGAGGATTCTTGATTCCTCTTGTATCAAATTTGACTACATTTTTATTTACAAGCTGAATGTCAGCACCCATAGCCTGTAAAATTTTCATACAGATAGTTATATCACTGATTTCAGGAACATTTTCAAGAACACATGGTTCATCACAGAGAATGGTGGCGGCGACAAGTGCAACGGCAGCATTTTTTGCACCGCTAATAGTTACTTCACCTGTTAAAGGCTTTCCGCCGTTTATAACAAACTTTTCCAAGTTAACAACTCCTTAATCCAGCATGGAACGCCGGAATTATTTAAACTGGCTGACAGAAATTTTATCTATCAAATAGTAGAATTTTATTCAATAATGGTTATAACCTACGACTAATGTCAGTTAGGGATACAATCTCTAACTGAAAACCTAAGGGGCTAACGCCCAGTCGTGCTTGAATGACGGGGCAAAACCCCTTGTTGAATCACATAATGAGAAAGCGACTTGGCATTAGCCGAAGTGGGCATGCATTATCTAATAATTAGAGCCTTAAGCAGAACCCAGCACCTAAAAGCAGGAAGATGCAAGCCGCAGATATATCGAATACAAGATATCGGTATTATTTTTATATTAACATACAATGTTTTGTAAAATCCAAGAAAAAATTAACCACATCTAATCAATATTATTTTACCACAAAAGATATAAAAAATCAATAGGAAATTACTAAAATCTTAAATTTTTTTGAAAGAAAACGGTTATTTTATTGTTTTACGGCAGCTTGACCTTTATTTTTTAATATGATATACTTTTTTTATACAAAAACAAGTCGTTTTTTGTTTGTTGTATATGATAAGGAACAGCTTCGGTTTAGTCCTTTGCAAAAATTCAAAGCAGAATAAAAATTAATTATTATACGATTAAAGCTTTTTCAAACTTCATTGGTAAACGAGCACAATAATTTTGGAAAATCATTAAAAAGCTGTTGACAAGTTTAACTTGCTGTGATATAATATTTTAGTCAATGACAAATGATTACTACATAGAACTACTGTCTAAACTGAAATGATGGGCTTCTATGAGTTCATAAAACTTTTGGTTTGGAAAGGAGGAAATATAATGAGAGAGGGAATTCATCCACAGTATGAGGAAACAACAATCACTTGCGCTTGCGGAAACGTGATTAAAACTCGTTCTACTAAAAAGGATATCAAGGTTGAAATTTGTTCAAAGTGCCATCCGTTCTTTACAGGTAAACAGAAACTTGTTGATACAGGCGGACGTGTAGACAGATTTAAGAAGAGATTTAATCTCGACTAATATTGTCACTTAAATTTCAAATAACCTTGGCTCTTTGTCTTTTGGCAGAGAGCCTGTTTTTTTCGGAGGAAATACAGTTGGAGTATAAAACCATATATGGGCCTGCCATGGGCAGTTTTGTGGAGAAAAAGTCAGAGTTTATTGGTCATATTGCACCGGTTAAAACTAACGAGCAGGCGGTGGAATTTATAAATTCAATAAAATCACAGCATAGAAAGGCAAGACACAATGTTTATGCCTATATCTTGCGTGATGGAAATATTTCAAGATATTCTGATGACGGAGAACCTCAGGGTACGGGTGGTGTTCCTGTTTTGGACGTACTGCAAAAAGAGGGATTGACTGATGTATGTGTTGTGGTGACTCGATATTTCGGAGGAATACTGTTGGGCGGCGGTGGACTTGTGAGAGCCTATTCTCACGGATGTAAACTGGCAGTTGACGCTGCAAAAATTATGATAATGTGTGAATGTTCTGAAATCACAGTGAAATGTGATTATTCTTTTTATGGCAAGCTGACTTATGTTGTTCCTGAATTTGAGGTGAAAATGAAATCTGAAAATTTTGCAGATGATGTGACTGTACAGATGTTTGTTAAATCTGAAAAGGCACAAGAATTAAAAGATAAATTGATTGATCTTTCAAACGGTACGGTTGTTATTGATGAAGTGACTAAACTTTGGGCTGATTTTGCTTGAACTTTTGTGCATGTATACAAAAATATTGAAAATAGTATCCGCAATAAAGGTGTTTTATTGCGGATTTTGTATAATATATTAGTAGACAATAATTATGTGACGAGAAAGGATGATTGCTGTGCTGCCCAGAGAGTATGCAGAAATGTTAGAGGAACATAGCTTATGTGAATATGCTTGTCTGTCTAAGAATACAAAGGGCAGGCTGGTCTATGCAGAAAAATGTGATTTGCGCACTGAGTTTCAAAGGGACAGAGATAAAATCATCCATTGTAATTCATTCCGTAGACTAAAGCATAAAACTCAAGTTTTCCTCAGTCCGACAGGAGATCACTATCGTACTCGTCTTACACATACACTTGAGGTTGCTCAAATTGCAAGGACAATTTCAAGAGCTTTAAGACTGAATGAGGAC
>CAMWVM010000115.1 GCA_947177715.1 uncultured Ruminococcus sp. | reverse complement strand
GTCCGCCAGCCTCCAACCTATCCTTTCGGATAGCTGTGGCGGCGGGAGCCATTATTTGAATTATCTCAAAACAAATCACATATAGTATTATGTATTTTTAAAACCGAATCAACATCTTTAATAATTGATCCATCTGTGCTCATTATAACACCCTCAAATCTATGACCGCCCGAAATTATCTCGTGGAAAGGCGAAATGCCAAAAATTCGTTTTCCATACATGCCTCGATCCACTCCATAATCATTATCCATGCGGTAAACAATCTCAGGATAGTTATCCACTTTTACTCCGTTATATATATCTTCACGACGTTTTGCCCAAAGCATAATAGACTTTCCATTATGCTTGACTTGAAGCAGTTTATCAATAATCTCCTGTCGCTTTGCTTCATATTCTTCATCGCTATCAAATCCGCTGCGCTTGACGGCAATTCCTCCAAATGGATTTACACCATCAAAATTGGGAACATAAATTGTTCCTTTATTTTTAAAAACATGCTCTGCATTTTTTACTTTGTGTGCAAACTTAAATTTCTTAAAGAAGTTACTGCCTTTCTGTACACAATGAATTCGTGCAAGAAATGTCAAAGTTGCATTTTTAGTATATTCAATAACACGCTTCTTTTTTGACTTATTCTTAATAAATCCATTTTGTATCAGCCATTGATTTACATAAAATACTTTCTGACAACGCCTGCCATGACCATGATCACTAATCACGATGATATTGTATTCTTCACTATATAGATCAACCATCTTTTGAATTTGCTTTTCAAAGTACTGATAACCTTCCTTAATAACATTTTGAAAGGAATTGCCTTTGGGGAAGCATCTATCCTCTGGATCAGTGTACTTCCATGTAATGTGCTGCAAACGGTCCGGTGTTGTCACACCTAAAAATCCCAAATCAAAATTTTCCTCTTTAAAATATTTATGAAAGTTATCAAATTGACTGTCTGTCATTTTCCATGTTTCTTCCAGAAAATGCGGTAATTCTTTCATTGTTGGATTATTTTTCAGTGTTCCTCCAAGATCAAGTTCAGACAAATCAACAATATCCGGTCGATTAGTTGTTAATTCATTTTTCTCCTCAAGTGTTGATCTGCAAACCATAACCCCATTAACATCCCATGCCGGAGAAGCAATAAAGGGATTAAAAATAAAAACACGTTTACCCTTTGAACCAATCTTATCCCAGAATGATTTACCCTTAATAACAGCAGATTGTCCTTGTATTTGCTGTTTTTTATTTAAGTAATCAATGGTTTCCAATACCCCGTGTTCAGCAGGATTCATACCAGTATATATTGTAATCCAAGAAGGTATCGAGTCAGCAGGCACGACAGATTCAAGTGCATGAAGCTGACCTTTTTCATACCAATCTTTAAAAAGTGAAAAGCTTTCAATATTCTTCACTATATAGCTAAAATCCAGACCGTCAAGAACCATTAAAATAGTCTTATTCTTCATGCCTTAACCTCATTTCAAAACATTTTGTTTAATGTTAGCATAAACTTCTTCCAACGGAAGCTCCCCATTGATAACAATCCATTCTTGCTTTTGAGCTATATATTCATAAATTTCATATCTCTTGATCAGATAATCCATATTAGGAATATCGTCCTTACGAGCATAGCAAACCTCAGGAGAAACCCGAATATAAATCGTTTTGTCCATAACAGGAAAATACTTTTGATTTTTCTGAATTTCCTCATATATTTTTTCAGGTGAATATCCGAAATTTATGCCTTGATCTATAAATAAATCAAGATAAAACCTATCGAAAATAATATCTGAATCAGCAATTAAATATTCCTTTGTCTTTTTCTCAAATTGCTTTCTATAGTCAAAGATAGCATATTTCATCCAAAGCTTTCGAATCAATACATTTTTAAATAGCTTATCTTTAATTTTCTTTTTTCGGCTGTATTCTTTATTTAAAGCCACTTGTTTCTTTTTTCCTGCCTCACTATCTTGTCTAACTCCAACGACATCGTTTCTATGTTTAATTTTATATAAAACCATTGTTGCTGAAGGCTGCCAACGCACCCACAAGAAATTAAATGATGAATATTCTTTATCATCTTTCATAATATTCATATTAGCTGACTTACCTGAACCATCTAAGCCAATCAGTGCAACTTTCATTTACTTTCCTCCACAAATTTCAAAAATTTTATCCACTGCTGTATGCCAGTCATATGCTTTAATTTTTTCTCTGTTTAAATTATGTCGTTCTTTTTTTGCTTCTTCAATCAATTTATTAGAATCAGCAAAATCCTTTATAAACAAAAATCCTTTGCTTTCCTCAAAGCTTTTCAACTCTCCATATTCAGTTGAAACTATCGGCGTTCCACATGCAGCGGCCTCTAATACAGACAATGGAACATCTACACATCCTGTTTGTTCTACTGGAAAATAATATACATCCGCCATTTGGTAAAACTCTTCAATGTGGGGTATATATTCATGTATTATTTTAATATTTTCACATTTCGACAAGTCTTCATACAATTTTTCGTCCCAACGAGTAGAAGTACTGACTAATAAAATGATTTGAAAATTTTTATCTAATTCCATTAGTCTTCTAATATTTCTTGCTTCAACCATATGACCAACATGCAATACTATTGTTTTCTCCACATCATATCCATATTTATTGCGTAGTTGTATAGCCTGATCTTCAGAAACAGGAGAAAACTGATTTGTATCAACTCCTGCTCTAACATAATGAACACGATTGGGCAGGCATGATTTATAAATATCATTACTTTCTTTCGAAAGCACGATCAGTTCTACTCCTGCCATTCGCAGCAAAAGTGCCATTTGATTCGTTACTTTTCTTCTATAAACAGGCAGCAAAAAAATTTTTTTTCTTGTTAACATTCTTAAAATTAAAATTTTTATACAAACTGCCTTAGTCATTGATGCATTTGGGATATAAAGAATATTTCCTTCTTCTTTTGCAACTCTTTTAAGCAGTTCATTAGAAATTCCAAATCTACCTGCTCGGAAGGTTTGATCTGAGAAGGAGCAGGAATCATTCAGTTGAAATATTGCTGCTTGATGTTCTTTCATAAGTCTTGCGATCTTGGAAGCAATTTTAATTGTACCCTCATCCGCACGATTTGTCAAACAATCTGAAATTATAATCATATTTTGCTCCTAATCAACTTACTATTTTATACTAATATCCTCGTGTTTCTTCAATTTACGTGCTATTTTTATTAATCCTGTACTATATAAAACAGACTTCATTCTCTCAATAATAAGATCTTTGTTGCTTACAGGACAAACTCTCTGAACAATTTGATCCAGCGGAATCTTTCCCAACTGTTCAAACAATTCGTTTCGCCTTATATTGGGCTGAGCTTTGCCGCAAAGCATTATTCCGCACTTAGATATTAACTCTGTTTTGCATACATCTTCTATTCTGATATTATTGGATGCCCAATCAAGTAATTGTTCACCTTTTTCAGATTGAACTAATACAGCCGTATATCCTTTATCATCATCTAATGATCCCGTCAACGGTGTATATTTTTTGCAGTCAAAAAGCGTCAAATCACTAACTCTCGCTTCTGTTTTAAAAGCGCATTCCGAACACGATGGTCTTGAACACATCTCACGTGTAAATAAACGCATCATAGGATCGACTCTTCCTGACTTTTTATATTCACGCCCATTTTCAAATTTCAAAAACATTGTTGAACTATGATAGCCATATGTTTTATTTCTGAATTTAACTTCTGTAACCTTCGATTTATATTTATTCTCTATATATTTTAAATACTCCGACCAAAGCTTTGGTGAAGGTACACCTCTGCAAACGATATCAATACAATACAAATTTTCATCGTATTTGCCATCTAATACCTTTTTAAGTCCGGCAATCTGACAAGGTGTTCCTGAAAACAAAACTGTTTCATTTTCCTTAAGCTTATTGAGGATTTCCTCATATACTCCTGACAAATCACTTTGTACAAACTTTGATCCTCTAAACTTATGCAGTCCTTCTATTGTTGTACATGATGTATGCTTAACTTTTTTATCAGTATCATACGATGCACCGTAAACAACTGCATTTTTTCTTTTTATCAATTCGGATGCAAATGCTGTGAAAGCACCTCCGGAAGTACTGTCCATCAAGATATCTTCATTTTTATTTCTTATAATTTTAGCATATGGAACGCCTTCGGGGCATATTTGATTTAACACAGGACAAACTTTTTCACATTTTCCGCATTTGATACACTCATCTTCATTAACTTTTGGATATAAAAAGCCCTCCAAATCAGGAGTTAATTTTATACAGTCTTTAGGACAAACAGTTTCACAGGCTGTGCATCCACAGCATTTACTTTTATCCATAATATGAATCATTTTTTCCTCCATTAATGAATGTCAGCAAAAGCTGCGTTTATATAATCATCTGTTTCTTTTTTCAGTTTTACAAATCTTTTTTCAACTGAATCGTAATCAATTTTCTCCAAAAGCTGTAGTTTCATTTTTTCTGTCGATACAAATCTTCTGTCCTTCAATCCCAAACTTCCACAAAGAGTATCAATTCTTGAGTTTTTGGAATGCTTGGAGCCTTCTTCATACCTATTAAATATAACAAACTGTTTCTCATGAATAATAGAAAAACACGAACCGTGGAAAGAATCTGTACAAACATAAGATGCACCTCTCAACAAATTTAAAAACCTGTCAGGTGCCACATCATACAGTACAATATCGCCAAAGCTTTCATCGTTGGGAACATATTGATCTAAATGACGAAGAGCTACAATTTTGCACCCCAACTCTGATGCAGCTTTCTTCACGGCATCTCTATGTTCTGGATTACTGCCCAAAAAATATGCAAAAATATATGGTTCAGTTATCTCATTTTCAACAGGAATTAATTTTTCCCATCCATTTTTATCAAATATAAAAACTGGATCAAGTATTGTCGGAACATCTCTTCCGGTCAGCTCTTTTACAATCTCACTTCCTCGACTTTCACGCATACTGATAAATTCAATGCGCTTTAAATATTCTGCGGTACGCTTAGTCTGATACCAAGGAATATGTTTAACACCAAAACTTGAAGCAAAAGAAATCTTTCTTATTTCATCTGGAACAAACTGCAAATTATAATAATTAGTTGGTAATCCCGCCGGTGACCAGAGCTGATCACTTCCTGTAATTACAGCGGTATACCGCTTCGCACCCTCACATAATTCTCTATAGCCTTTAAAAACAGGAGAAAGCTTTTTAAAGTGATCATCTTTAAACTTATGAAATGCATTCATTCTTATATCGTTGTTTTTTGCAAAATCCGGATGCTTTTTCATTCCGACCTTTTTTAGAAATGCTTCGTATTTATCATTGAGTAAAACTCCATTCAAAAGTCGTGGCAAGGATTTAATAATTTCAACAGGAGTCCGATTTTTTTCATACTGAATCAACTCGTAATCCAAACCTAACGCTTCCAGCATTGATACCGTTGCATAGGCTTGAAGCATGCCGCCATAATTTTCATGAAAATACTTGATACAGACTCCAATCATTGTTTTTCACCTCTTAATCTTTCATCTGTGCTGCAATATCAGCATCAACAATTTCTTCTCCGCTTCTATCCTTAAGCTGCTCCATTGAGGC
>CAMWVM010000114.1 GCA_947177715.1 uncultured Ruminococcus sp. | reverse complement strand
CAGCAGTACTGTCCAAAGCCTTTGCTAATTCGCCGCATTCTTCCGCAGTAGCTCCAGCAATGTTAGCTACTATGCGAGTATCCTTTTCAAGAAGATTTGGTAACTCATATTCCAAAAACTTTTTAAGTCCTCCATTTTGAAGACCTACAGAATTAAGCATTCCGCTTGGTGTTTCTGCAACTCTCGGTCCGGGGTTTCCTTGTCTTGGTTCAAGAGTAGTACCCTTGATTGCAATTCCGCCTAACTTTGATAGAGGATAGAATTTTTCATATTCACGTCCATAACCAAAAGCTCCGCTTGCAGGAATAACAGGATTTTTAAATTCCACTCCGGCAACGTTTACTCTTAAATCAGCCATTAAAAACAACCTCCTTGCCGTCAAATACAGGACCGTCAGTGCAGACGTGAGAGAAAATTTCCTTGCCATCTTTTACTGTTCTGCATACGCATACAAGACAAGCGCCAACGCCGCAAGCCATACGCTGTTCAAGAGAAACCTGTGTTTCAATTCCGTATTCTTCTGCCATTGTAACAATAGCCTTGAGCATGGGCATAGGACCGCAAGCGTAAATAATATCAGGCTTTTCATCTTTTAATTTTGCTTTTAAAGCGTCAGTAACAAAGCCGTGAATGCCTGCTGTTCCGTCATCAGTGCAAAGAATTGTTTCACAACCCATTGCTTTGAAATCTTCCTGTAAAATCACTGCGTTCGCCGAGCGAAAACCGCTGATTACAGTTGCATTTTCACCATATTCCTTTGCGATTCCAACCATGGGAGGAGTACCTATTCCACCACCTATGCAAATTGCCTTTTTCCCTTTTTCAAGCACCTTAAAACCGTTGCCCAAGGGAGCAATAATGTCAATTAAATCTCCCTTGTTAAGCTCTGAAATTTTATCGGTTCCTTTTCCTCTTATCTCGAAAACAAGGCGGATTGTACCGTTTTCTTTGTCAATGTCGCAGATTGAAATAGGTCTGCGGAGGAAAAATCCTTCAGCTGCAACCTGTGCAAACTGACCAGCCTTTGTATTTTCAGCGATGTCAGGACATTTTACAATTATGTCAAAAATGCCTTTGGCAATGGCATTTTTGTTGATGATTGCGTATTTTCCTTGTTTGTACAAAAATCAACACCCCTTTATATTATTAAATAAACGGGCGGAGTTTAACCGCCCGATAAAGTCTGATTAATCAAGTGAAATCTTAGGAAGATAAGAGATAATATCCTCTTTCATACGAATAACTTCACGTCTTGCAGCTTTTGCAAAATCGTGCTCATCGCATCCCTCTTTCTTGTATGCGCACATAACGCCACGAGAGGAGTTTACGATTGCACCCAATCCGTTTTCATCAAATCCTTTTGCAACGCCCTCGGCGCCGCCACCCTGTGCACCGTAACCTGGCACAAGGAAAAATGTATGTGGAAGAGCCTTTCTCATTTCAGCAAGCTGTTCAGGATAGGTTGCACCAACAACAGCACCAACGCTGGAATAGCCATATTTGCCCATATGGTCTTTACCCCAGTTTTCGCAAAGCTCACCCATGGTTGCATAGACAGTCTTATCGCCGATTTTTAAATCCTGCAATTCTCCGCTTGATTTGTTTGATGTCTTTACAAGAACGAAAATTCCTTTGTCATATTCGTCACATTTTTCAAGGAGCGGAGCAATTCCGTCAGTTCCAAGATATCCGTTTACAGTTAGAGCATCTGCTCCGAAAGCAGGGATCTCTTCACCGCACACGTCGGTAAGTCCCAAGTGAGCAGTAGCATATGCTTCCATAGTCGCACCGATATCGTTACGTTTTCCGTCAGTCATTACAAACATACCCTTATTTTGAGCATACTGTATTGTTTTATACAAAGTTTTAACTCCCTCATAGCCATACATCTCATAATAAGCAGCCTGTGGTTTAATAGCAGGGCAGATGTCATGAATTTCATCAATAATTGCCTTGTTAAATTCAAGAATAGCCTTTGAAGCTGCTTTTAAGGATTTACCGTATTTCTTGACTTTCTTGTCAATGATAAATTGAGGAACATATTCAAGCTTAGGGTCAAGTCCTACCACAGAGGGGTTTTGTGTCTGTACAATTTTTTCAATAAGTCTGTCAAATGACATTTGAGTCACTCCTTTATATTATAATTCAAATACAATCTTGCCATTACAAATTGTATAAATCACTTTTCCTTTGCATTTTTCACCTTTGAAAACAGTATTCTTGGATTTCGAGTGAAGCTCTTCAGGGATAACCTCCCATTCATAATCAGGATCAAATAAAGCAAGGTTACATTCATATCCTTCTGTAATTTTCACAGGTTTTATGTCTAAAATTTCTCTTGGGTTAATTGACATAAGCTCTGCGATCTTTGAAAGACTTGCTTTTCCTGTGTGATAAAGCCTTGTCAAAGTCATTGCCAAAGATGTTTCAAGTCCCACAACTCCGTTAGGCGCTTTTTCAAAATCAGCCTTTTCTTCCTCGGCATGCGGAGCATGGTCTGTAATAATGCAGTCAATCGTACCGTCAATGATGGCATTTTCTATTGCAATTCTATCCTCTTCTGTTCTGAGAGGAGGGGACATTCTGTAATTTGCATCACGACTTAAAAGCTTTTCGTCAGTATAGGTGAAATAGTGCGGGGCAGTTTCACAGGTTACTTTAACGCCGTCTTTTTTTGCAGCTTTAATTATATTTACCGAACCCTTTGTAGAAACATGGCAGATATGAATTTTTGCATCGCACGACATTGCTAAGGCAATTTCACGGGCTGTTATATAATCCTCCGAAGCTCTGTCCATACCCTTGACGCCAAGTTTTTGGGAAATCTCGCCCTTATTTATAATACCGCCGTTAATAATCTTTAAATCTTCACAGTGGGAAAGTACAGTCAAGTCAAAATCACCCGATTGTTCCAATGCCTGACGCATAAGCTCTGCATTTTCCACAGGTCGTCCGTCATCTGATATTGCAACACATCCTGCATTTTTCAGCTCTGCAAAGTCAGTAAGCTCCTTGCTTTGCATTCCTTTAGTAACGCAGCCCACAGGATAAACTCTGATCCCTGTTTTCTCAGCTTTTTTTAAAATATAATCAACAACTTCTGCATTATCAGTGACAGGCTTAGTGTTAGGCATACAGGCAACACCTGTGAATCCGCCTGCCTTAGCGGCATTTGTTCCCGTGATAATATCCTCTTTATGAGTGAATCCCGGATCACGGAGGTGGACGTGCATATCAAAAAGTCCGGGAAAAGCCACAAGCTTTGACTTGCCGTCAATTACTCTGTCGGCATCACAGTCAATTTTACCTATTTTCTTTATAATGCCGTCTTCGGCATAAATATCCGTAATTTTATCAAGTCCCTCTGACGGGTCAACTGCATGAACGTTTTTTATTAACAGAGTCATATTATAACCTCAATTATTTTATTTCAAGAACTGCGCCTCTGTTTCCTGAAGTAACCATGGAAGCATATCTTGCAAGATATCCTGTTGTAACCTTAGGTTCTCTTGGCTGCCATTTTGCTTTTCTTTCAGCAAGCACTTCATCGGAAACCTTGACGTTAATAGTATTTGCAGGAATATTGATTGATATGATATCTCCCTCTTCGATTAATGCAATAGGTCCGCCGACAGCAGCTTCAGGAGAAACATGTCCGATTGAAGCGCCACGTGAAGCTCCGCTGAAACGTCCGTCGGTGATAAGTGCAACAGATGAGCCAAGGCCCATGCCTGCAATAGCAGAAGTTGGGTTGAGCATTTCTCTCATCCCTGGGCCGCCCTTTGGTCCCTCATATCTGATAACAACAACATCGCCTGCGACAATTTTTCCGCCCTTGATTGCTGCAATAGCCTCTTCCTCACAGTCAAATACTTTTGCAGGACCTTCATGCACCATCATTTCAGGAACAACGGCAGAACGCTTTACTACACAACTGTCAGGAGCAATATTGCCCTTAAGAACTGCAATTCCTCCTGTTTCGGAATATGGATTTTCCACAGGTCTGATAACCTCTGGATCTTTATTTACTGCGTTTGCAATGTTTTCACCAACGGTTTTTCCTGTGCAGGTGATAATATCTGTGTTAAGCAGGTCTTTCTTTGTAAGCTCTTTCATTACTGCATAAACTCCGCCTGCTTCGTTCAAATCTTCCATATAAGTGTGACCTGCAGGAGCAAGGTGACAGAGGTTTGGTGTTTTAGCAGAAATACTATTTGCTATGTCAAGGTTAAGGTCAATACCGCACTCATGAGCGATAGCAGGGAGGTGAAGCATTGAGTTAGTTGAACATCCCAAAGCCATATCTACAGTAAGTGCATTTTGAAAAGCCTTTTCTGTCATGATATCACGAGGTCGGATATTCTTTTTAATAAGCTCCATGATCTGCATTCCTGCATGCTTAGCAAGCTTTATTCTTTCAGAATATACAGCAGGAATAGTACCGTTTCCTCCAAGTCCCATACCGAGGACTTCAGTTAAGCAGTTCATTGAATTAGCTGTATACATACCTGAGCATGAACCGCAGGTTGGGCAAGCTTTATTTTCAAATTCTTCTACGTCTTCCATTGTCATAGTACCAGCCGCCTGTGAACCTACAGCTTCAAACATACTTGAAAGGGAAGTCTTTTTACCCTTAACGTGGCCTGCAAGCATTGGACCTCCCGAAACGAAGATAGTAGGCACGTTTACTCTTGCGGCAGCCATAAGCAGACCAGGTACGTTCTTATCACAGTTTGGTACCATAACCAAAGCATCGAAGTGATGAGCAAGGGCCATACACTCTGTTGAGTCGGCAATAAGGTCACGGGTTACGAGAGAATATTTCATTCCCAAATGTCCCATAGCTATACCGTCGCATACTGCGATTGCAGGGAACACAACAGGAGTACCGCCTGCCATAGCAACGCCAAGCTTTACTGCGTCAACGATTTTGTCAATATTCATATGTCCCGGAACGATCTCGTTATAAGAAGAAACGATACCTACCAAGGGCTTTCTCATTTCCTCCTTTGTCATTCCAAGAGCATTAAAAAGCGAACGTTGTGGAGCTTTATCTACTCCGTCGCAAAAAAAGTTACAATCTTTACATTCTGACATTTAAAATTACCTCTTTATTAATTTACTTATACATCAATATATTTCTGTTATTTGTTAAGTCCCAAAAATGCAGCACCGATAATTCCGGCATCATTGCCAAGCTGTGCAATAACTATCTCTGTATTCTTAGGTGAATTTTTTGTGTAAACTTCTTTTTCTACCAGTTCTTTCAGCGGGATTAGAAGAGGATCGCCTTCGTTGCATACTCCTCCGCCGATACACAGAATATCAGGCTGGAAGATGTTTATTGTATTTGTAATTCCGCAGGCAAGATATCTGATATATTTATCAATAACATTTTTCGCTGTGGTATCGCCCATTCTCATGGCATTAAATGCTGTTCTTGCAGAAACTTTTCCTTCTTCTTTACTTGCTTTCCATAACAAAGAATCTGTATTATACTCCATAGCTTCTTTTGTCATATGAATAAGTCCTGTTGCTGAAGAGAATACTTCAAAACAGCCTTTTCTTCCACAGGTACATTCAGGACCATTTGGGTCGATTACGGTATGACCGATTTCAGCTCCTGCAAAATTAAATCCGGAATAGATTTTTTTATCTATTATAATTCCTCCTCCGACGCCCTGTCTCTAATACACAACTCCGAGCCCACGTGACTCCTGAGAATATCGTATTCCGTCTTCTGCTTGAAAGAAAA
>CAMWVM010000113.1 GCA_947177715.1 uncultured Ruminococcus sp. | reverse complement strand
TTTGCCCCGTCATTCAAGCACGACTGGGCGTTAACCCCTTAGAGATGGCAGACATAAGTCATAGGTTATATTAACATAAACGCCTTATCGAATTTTTCATTCGATAAGGCGTTCTTCTTTAAATTATCCCCAGTAGGCTGTCCAAATATTGAAATAACCCCAAGGAATCTTGAACGTATAAGCTATTCTGCTGTCTGACTGATAATAGCTTCTGTTACACCAGAAATATACGCTTCCGTCGTTCTCAATGTTCTTGTATGCGGCTATGTCATAAACTGCACCATATACAGCGGTTTTTACCTTTGCAGGTACTCTGCTGTAAACAGCACCGTCGTTTGCCAGTCCTGCTGAAGACATAAATCCACCGCTGTTGTAGATAATACTCTGGATATTGCTATAGTTCTTATATGCAGCACTCCAGTTGTTATTTCCGCCGTATTTCGCAGCAACATATCTGTTGACTACACAGTCGGAAACATAAACAATTGGTTTATCCCATAAATCAGAATTCATCTGACCTACTTCGTGATATACTATTCTGCACATTGCTTCCCAGCCTGCTGCATCAAAGTTCATTCTTGCAGTCTTAAGATTCTGTGTGCTTGAAAATTCACTTGTTGTTTTTCCGTTGACTGCTCTGACTCTAAAGCTATAAGTCTTTGCTCTTTCAAGACCTGAAACTGTACAGCTTGTTCCGCTTACTGTCTTATATGCAGTCCAGCTTCCGTACTTACCGCCTTTAATATAAAGCTGATAAGTTTTTGCATTGCTTACCTTTTTCCAGTTTACAATAAGTGTGTTTGTCTGCTTGTTATACGGATGGGTAGCTGTGCTCTCATATTTCTTTTCAGCAACCATAACCGGTTTTGCTAATGTTAATTTTTTTGTGGTGGCTGAGATTGTAGGATAAGTTTTGCTTAATACTTCCTTACCGTTTAAAGTCTTGTATGCTTTAATTGCAAACTTATATGTTGTACTGCCTGAAAGATTGCTTACAGTGTATGTGTTCACATTAGAAGCTGTCTTTGTAACTCTCTTCCAAGCTTTTTTACTGTTGTCATATTGATAAATCACATAACCCTTAGCACCGCTTACTTTTGTCCAGCTAAGCTTAGCTGCAGATGAAGATACGGAGCTTACTTTAAAGCCAGATACTGTTGCAAGATTTGTAGAAGCATTGATTGCAGGATAACTCTTACTTGTAATTTCCTTGCCGTTGGAAGTTACATATGCCTTTACTGCAAATTTGTAAGTTGTGCCTGCCTTAAGTTTTCCAACTGTATATGTATTATTAGTGCCATTAGTTTTAACTACTCTTATATATTTTTTCTTTGAGCTGTCATATTTATACACAATATATCCTTGTGCACCGCTGACCTTGTTCCATGAAAGCTTTATCGCATCAGTCGTAGTACCGGCAGTCTTAAATCCTGTTACGTTTGCTGGATTAGTATACTCCGTTACTGTTGGATAAGTTTTGCTTACTACTTCCTTGCCGTTTAAAGTTTTGTATGCCTTAACTGCAAATTTATAATTTGTACCAGATTTTAAATTTTTAACAGTATATGTATTAACGTTTGTTGATGTTTTAGTCACTCTGACCCATTTTTTATTAGCATTGTCATATCTATAAACAATATATCCCTTAGCTCCGCTTACCTTATTCCATGAAAGCTTAACCTCACTTGACGATACGGTGCTTGCCTTAAATCCGGAAACATTTGAAAGATATGTGGTTGCTGAAACTGTTGTGTAAGCCGTACTTAAAAGCTCTCTGCCGTCAGAAGCAATTGCATAAGCTTTGACAGCAAACTCATAATTTGTTCCGGCTGTCAATCTGCTTACAGTATATGATGTATTGATTGATGCTTCAGTTTTTCCAACACAAACCCAAGCCTTTTTAGTATTGTTATATTGATAAACATTATAACCCTCAGCACCGTTAACCTCATTCCAGCTTAAAGTAACAGAAGTCACATCTGCGGAATTTGCTTTCAATCCCAAGACATTTTCCAGTCTTACAACTGACTGAGCTGCTGTTTTTAATTCTGCTTCTGTAATAACTTCATCTTCTGAAAGTCCTTCAGCTTTTGCTGCAAGACCTGTTCCCACGCACTGAGAAATTATTACCACAGATATTAAAAGAAAAAGTAAATTTACAAAAATAAATCTGACTGCGTTTGAAAGATTGACTCGATTAGTACTCATTAGTTAGGCTCACATTCTTATATTAATAAGAACTGCCCTTCACTCCCTTTCTTAATTTCCTCACCGTTTTTCTCCACAGTGATGTCACTAAATTATATTACTTATTTTCAGCTTTTATGTTTCAAATTTGTAATCGGACAACCGCATTTGTTACAAATTGATTACAAATCACTACAATAGTGTAACACACCCATATCAAAATGTCAAGGCTTTTTCTAATTTTTTATTATTTTTTCTCGAAAAATAGGGGGTTTTAAAATCAACTGTACTAAAAAACGATTACAAAACATAATATTTATAGAAGCTAAAAGGTAACAAATTGCAATAAATTCAGTGGATTATATACAAAACTTTTTATTCCGCATATAAAACTTTGTTCTTTTTAACTAATTCAAGCCAAAATGCGGTTTGAACAAAAAAATAGCATAAAAAAAGAGCAGCGTCGTATGTTTTTTTGCAGTTACGACGCCCAGAAAGGAATGATTTCAGTGACCAAATACCAGCCTGAGGGAAAGCTGTTTTGCACTAATGAGAACAAAAAAATACTACAAAGCGAAATGCTTATGGCTGAAGCCTATGCCCGGGGGACAATTATCGAAGCACAGGCCGTGGTGTGCGACAGCGACCATAATCTCATTGTAGAATTACCCTGCGGCAAAGGCATTATTCCACGTATCGAAGGCGCAATCGGAATAGCCGACGGCTCAACCCGTGATATTGCATTGCTTTCAAAGGTAAATAAGCCTGTCTGTTTTAAAATAATAGATATTACAAATTCCGATGACGGTAATCCTTGTTATATATTGTCAAGACGTATGGCACAGGAAGAATGCATGGAAAACTATATTTCTTCCTTTATTCCAGGTGAAGTAGTCCCTGCCAGAGTAACTCACCTCGAGCCTTTTGGATGCTTTGTAGACATCGGCTGCGGCATACCATCGCTTATTCCCATAGACGCAATTTCCGTATCACGAATTTCACATCCCAACGACCGTTTCTATAATGGGCAGGATATCTTTGTCATAATAAAATCAGTGGATAACGGACGTATATGTCTTAGTCATAAAGAGCTTTTGGGTACATGGGAGCAAAATGCCGAACATTTCAGTATGGGTGAAACAGTAGGAGGCATTGTGCGCTCAGTAGAAAGCTATGGTATTTTCATTGAACTTGCACCAAATCTGGCAGGTCTGGCAGAGTCAAGAGAAAATGTACGTCCGGGCCAAGCTGCAAGCGTATACATAAAAGCAATAATCCCCGAAAAAATGAAAGTAAAGCTTATAATAGTTGATGTATTTGATAATACTAACTTCCCGTCTAAAATGAAATATTTTATTAACAGCGGAACCATCAGCCATTGGGTTTATTCTACAGACCAGTCAGATAAAATCATAGTTTCTGATTTTTAATCAATAAAAAAGAGCGACTGAAAAGTCGCTCTTATATTTTTGTATTTTTTGTTGCAACACTTTGACAATTATTATATACTTATATTATGACGGCGTCAAAAGAGGTGATCAGATTGAGTGAAAGACAACTTGTGTTAAAAGCTAAAACAGGTGATAAAAATGCTTTCTGCGAGCTTTATACTATTTATAAGGATAAGCTATATCGATATGCATATTATCGCCTGACAAACGAAAACGACGCAAAGGACGCAGTATCGGACTGTATTGTTTCATCTTTTGAGCAAATATCTTCTTTGAAAAAAGCTGAAGCGTTTTCATCATGGATATTCAGAATTTTGTATTGCTCCTGCAATAAATATATAAACAACCAGGTGCAAAACAGGCAATCGGTAAATTTCAGCGATATAGCCAATTCATATCATGATAATGCAAAAATGGAGATCAAAACGGAAGTTATGCACGCATTGGAATATTTGAACGAAGACGAGAAAAATATCGTTATTCTGTCCGTGTTCGGCGGTCTGAAAAGCAAAGATATTGCACAAATAATGAATATGACATCAGGAAGTGTTCGTTCCAAGCTTTCACGAAGTCTGACTAAAATGAGAACTTTTTTGGAGTGAGTTATTATGACAGCAAAAAATAAAAATCTGAAATTCTTAAAAGAAAAAATAGAACAAGAGAATATTTTAGCTCCCGATTCCCTGAGCAAGGACAATATTATGAATTTGTTAAATGAAAAATCTTTGGACCAGCCGCCCGAAAAAACAATTACCTATTCAAAGAGATTTTCTTGGAAAGCTGTGGTTAGCATAGCCGCTTGTATGGCAGTAATTATTTCAGCCTTATCTATAAATAAATATTTTACTGACAAATCTAATCTATCAGCTTTGTCTTCAGTTACTGAATTCTCCAATTATGATGAATTGAAAGAAACGATTAATAAAATTACGGAAGAATGTGAACCTTTTTATGACTTTACTGAAGAAGGTGTATCATATCTCGCAGGAGCACCTAAAGATGAAATATCACCTCCTACTGTTTTGCATGAATCAGACGAAATACCTATAATTGAGGAGCTATCATCGGAAAAAACCTACACCCAAGTGAATGGCGTTGATGAGGGCGATATAATTAAAAATGACGGAAAATATATTTATATTCTTGATCAGTCCTCTGCCAATATTAAAATCTATGAAGCAAATGAAGAAAAAGCCGATCTAGTTTCAACAACACATATTATTAAAAATGGTGTATATAATGCATATGATATGTATCTTTATAACGATAAACTTATTGTTAATGCTGATTGTTATATTGACTGCTATTATATTCATAAAAATATTACTGTGATATATGACATATCTGATAAGACAGATATAAAAGAAATTCAAAGCTTCACGCAGGACGGCGACTATATTTCTTCAAGGATTATAGAAAATCAATTCTATCTAATTACAAACAAATATGTATATATGCAGAATAAACTCGAAAGCTATGCCCCATGCAAAGGCATTGACGGGAATTCAGAAGCCCTCAGCTTAGAAGATATATATTGCATAGAAAATCCACAGCAGCCAAGCTATGTGATCGCAGGTTCGATTAATCTTGACACATGCGACAACTTCACAGATACAAAAGCAATCTTAGGTGCAGGTAATAATATATATTGCAGTCAGAATAATCTCTATGTCTACAATTCTGATTATTCAACCAGAAACGGCGAAACAAACATTTTAAAATTCAGCCTCGATAACGGAGCAATTAATTTCGTTACCGATGGAAAAGTCAAGGGCATTGTCAATAATCAGTATTCATTTGATGAACAGGACGGAAATTTACGAATTGCCACTACCTATGAAACCTCAGAAGAATATAACCAACTTGTTGTTCTTGATAAAAACTTAAAGGAAATCGGAAAAGTGGATGACTTTGCAAAAGGTGAATCTATACAAGCTGTAAGATATATTGGAGATACCGCATATGTAATTACATTTGAGCAAACCGATCCGCTGTTTGTAATAGACCTGTCCGACCCCAAATCACCTGAAATCAAGGGTGAAGTTAAAATAACTGGCTTTTCAAGTATGCTCCACCCCATTGATGAAAATACTATTCTCGGAGTGGGATTTGCCGATGAAGAAACTGAAAA
>CAMWVM010000112.1 GCA_947177715.1 uncultured Ruminococcus sp. | reverse complement strand
CTGCACTGGTACACCCATTCCAGAAACCGACGCTTGTCTTCCTGCATTTTTAGAAAACATTCTGACCTCATCTTTATTCCATGCAGCGGCGTTATACCACTCTATATTATTCAAATTCAACGTATTCTTCACACATTTCCTGAAATTCTTTACGTTTGGTTCGAGTGCTATAATTTTTACATACTTCCCATTTGTCTGTTCAAGGAATTCAGATATGGTATCACCAGTATATGCTCCCAAATCCACATATATTTCATTTCTATCAAGGAAAAGAATTTTCTCATATGCTTCATCAGGACAGGTAAATACGTCTTTAAGATACCTGATATCTCCTGTTACTTTATAGCTAAGGACATTTACAAAGACTGCTTTGGACTGTTCGTCACTAAGCAAATCATATACTTTTTGAGCCTGTTCAAATCTATTAAGAAACCCCTCTTTAGTAAAACATTCTTCACCAAAAACAGGGACGTCAGGCATTATCAAAGTGTGCTCATCAGCAATTCGCTCCAGCCTTTGCATAACATCAGGCAGGCTTGTTCCGAATGCCGGGACGACTATAAAATCATCTGTGTGTTTTTTTACGTCATCGTATCTACATACCTTAAAGCCCTGAAAATCCTGTCCTCTCACAAAATCATCACTGGCAAAAATACCACTGCATTTGATTCCGTATCTTTCAAACTGTGATAGTATTTTCAGACAACCGTCGCCCATTCCATAAATAAACACAGGCAACTCAGATTTTTTTAATTTATACCAAGAGCTTTCAAGCGAGCTAAAATATTCATACTCAAGCTGATTAGAATTCATTTATATCTCCGAATTCGCCGCAATGGTCCTCGGGACCAATCATATCTCTTCCACGAATATTATACTTATCACGATTCATATTAATATATTTATCAATCAAAGCAAGGACTTCCCTTGGTTTTTTCACAGACCAGATATCTTTAATCGGAGTATCAACGTCCTTGACGTGCATAGAAATTGTTCCGCATTTAAACAATCTCTGTCCTAATGGAAGCACAAGTTTTTTATCAGTTACACGATAAAGCTCCAGCTCATCCTCTTCAATACGCAGCAGACCTTTTCTTGTAATAAGTTTTGATTCAGTAAGAAAATATCTTGTGAAAGACAATGGCAAACCAAAAATTGTTCTTTTTTTATCAGACCAGATGTAGTCAATTCCGTCATTCTTCATTTACACTCGCCCCTTATTAATAATTCATTATTATTGTATCATCTTTGGGGATATGTGTCAACAAATAGGACACTCTTTTCTATAGTTTACATAGAATAACTCTTACAGGTATATCATTTTCTAAAGCATACACCCTTGCATAGTTGTCAGTTCCCATTGAGCCACCACTAACAATTCAGATGTATCTTCAGGTAAATATTTTTTCAGGTTCTTCACAATAAGATTTCTTGAACCAATTACAGCAACCCTCATTTTACCCCTCCGCAATTTAAATTTGAAGTCATTACGACCTCATTTTTCCATTTAATTATACTATGACGCTATAATTTAGTCAATAAATAGCTTGTAATGTATAGTCCAAATAAGCAAAAGTGGAAACTTATCTTTCACTATAATTGTGGTACGCATTTTATTTGCGTTGATAAGGAAATAAAAAGAGAGTGACGATACCATCACTCAATAAAATACTATTTAGGTTGCCAACTATGACCGCATTTACCGCAACGGTTGACCGTCTTATTGCTACCTAAAAATCCGGTTATGATGTTAAATCCTCTTTGACCTGTAGTAATCGCAGTTGAACCACATCGAGGGCATTTTATTTTATCTTTACTATCATAATAACTTGAAATAGTTTGATTATCGCTTATCGAAGTTATAGTACTATTTTTAAGTTCTATTGTGCAGCCAAGTTCAGATAGTGAAGCCTTTATTTTTTCTGCATTATTTAATGAGACATTTCTAAAAACTGTTTGTGGCAAATTATCAGTTATTTTTTTTGCTTCCGCTAAACTAAGACCATGAATTTGCCTTAAATAACTAATTGTTTTTAGTAAATTTTCATTTCCTCGAATAGAAACAATGAAAATATCATAGCATATTGTACTATTATGAATTTCAAAATGAGTATGTTCTTCAACAGGAAACCCACAATGCGGACAAGATTTCGCCTTATTAGATATTTGTTTATTACATTCAGGGCAATTGATTAATGACATATTTACCACCACCTTTATTTTATAATACCACATTTAAAATATAATGTCAACGTTTACGTCTGTTATTAAAGCGGTGGGTGGTGGTGGAATAAAATCATTTGGGGATGTAGTTGCTGTTTTGCAGCTTGCCTTTCCCAACGTATCGGAAGCCATATCCACATTTATTGGAACGCTAAAAAGTGGTCAAGGAATTGTTGCGACAACTAAAGTTGGATTCCAAGGTCTTTGGAGCGTTATTGCGGCACATCCAGTAGTAGCTAAGTTAGAGGTGAGTCAAAGTGAAAGCAAATTTACCACATTTTACTCTTTGTATCTCGCAGGATTTGCTTAACAAAATCGGATACATTGCAGAATATGAGGGCAGAACAAAAAACAAAGAAATTGAACAGTTAATTAAGAAAAGAATTGCAGAATTTGAACAAGAAAACGGTAAAATAGACATTGAAAAAATATCAGAAAAGAATTAAAACTCATATACTTTTGTCCAAATCATATACAAAACGAGAACGCCAGCTGCCGCCGATTAAACTTTAGATATTGAAAATTAACTGTTTAGATGTTATAATGTAATATAATAATTAGTATTTAATCGGAGGTATCTGATGTTATTTAAATTTTTAATTTGTTTTATTGCAGGAATCGGTGCAGGCCTTGGAACTGGATTTGCCGGTATGAGTGCTGCGGCGGTAATTAGTCCTATGCTCATAACATTTCTCGGTATTCCTGCATATCAGGCAGTTGGAATTGCCCTTGCAAGCGATGTGCTCGCCAGCGGGATATCAGCGTATACTTATGGTAAAAACAAAAACCTGGACATAAAAAATGGTCTTGTCATGATGGTAACGGTACTTGCTTTTACACTTGTGGGCAGTATGCTTGCAAGCCTATTACCATCAACAACAATGGGAGCATTTTCTATGGTAATGACTTTAATGCTGGGAATTAAGTTTATTGTAAAACCAGTAATGACGACAAAAGAAAAGATGCTTGAAACATCACCGAAGAAAAGATTAATTCAATCAATTATCTGCGGCATAGTTATCGGTCTTATTTGCGGATTCGTAGGCGCAGGAGGCGGAATGATGATGCTCCTTATACTAACATCAGTGTTGGGTTATGAGCTTAAGACAGCTGTGGGAACAAGTGTATTTATTATGTCATTTACAGCTCTCACAGGGGCGTTATCTCACTTTGTGATTGATGGTGCGCCAGACATTTTCATACTTGTTTGCTGTATTTTATCCACCCTTCTGTTTGCAAGAATTGCGGCTTTATTTGCCAACAAGGCAGAGCCGAAGGTTCTTAACCGTGCTACCGGCGGTGTATTAGCGATTCTTGGAATTGCAATGATTATAGTTAATATAACTTAGGCAAGATGTCCCACTAAAAACGTCAGCTGAAGCTGACCTTGCCACATTGAAAACGGGCAAGCCCTTATTTGAACAAAATAGAAAAAACAACGAGCTGTGCAAAATTAAATGATCACAGCTCGTTTCACTCTGCTTGACAAAGAATTAATTTTAGTATATAATTATTCTTGTTGCTGTAAGATAATATTATACTAAAATTTACGAATATCAATATGCTGATATGGCTCAGTTGTGTAGAAAAACTCAACAAGTTGAGTTTGCACATCCGTAATGAGCAGGTCGTGGGTTGTCGATAAAGCGACACGGAGGCAGATTAAATAAACTATCAAAAAATTTAATATTTTGCTTGTGTAGCACAGTTGGTAGTGCAGCTCATTCGTAATGAGCAGGTCGCAGGTTCGAGTCCCGTCACAAGCTCCAGTCCAAAGACGAAAAATCCCCATACTACAATGTAGTTATGGGGATTTTGATTTTTGTTTAGAATTAATATTATCCAGTATAGCAATATAAATACTCAAATTACTGCATAGATTGAGCACTGAACTTCTGCTTTAAGCTTGCTACCTTGGTCTGTTCAACCTGTTCAGTTGGATACCATCCCTTTGCAGACATTTTATCATAAATTGTATCCTGCATATTGAGCGCATTGTTTAATGCTGTGCTGAATGTCTGATGAACGTTTGCTGTCGAAGACTCTATTGTTCCATGCATGAAAAGATCACACACTCCCTTTTCAAGCAAAAGAATATCTTCCATTAAACACTTATCATTCATACCGTTATCCTCCTTCATTAAGAAAGCAAGCTATAAAAGCTTTGAAAAATCTGCTGATGCTTTTGTGCCATTTGTTCAACGCATGATTTAAGTTCTGCGTCCTGAATTTGATTTGCGGTTTCTTTGCACTTGGACTGAAAATACTTTTCATGTCCCAATGCGTCTTCAATATACAACAATTCTTTACTTGTCATAAAATTTAAGCCTCCTTATAGTTTTATGACAATATTGTACGATGTTTATCCAAGAATATACATTTTTCCTTGATAAAATTTTTGAATCATATAGATTTAACTCTGAAGGTTATGATTTTATTAGCTTAATTAATTGTATAATCGCCATTGATCCGAAATCAAGTAAATAATACTAAAAGAGGTGTAAATTACACCTCTTTTTATTGTCCGCATTTCCAAGCACAGTCACCGCAAACCTCTGACAGCCTGTGCTTATCAATTATTTCTCGTTTAGCCTCTTCTAAAAAGTCTTTTGATGTCAGAATCTGACCTGCATAAAAACCGCAAAGCTCCATAACTTTTCGGTCATATCTGCTAACCTTATCCTGTGTTACACATGTTCCCTGCTTCAAGTTGGGGCATTTACTGCATATATCATCGTTCTCGCATGTTATTTTAATTTCTGTATCTTCTCCCAATTTGTCTATAACTCTTCTCATATGATCAGCAAATTCGTCGCTGTAACCCTTCCCTTCAAAGAACTGTATACAAAGGGCATGATGCGGTCTTAATTTAAACATGCACATACTTCTTAAGCCTATTCACGATTATTACTGCGCAAGCAATTTTTACTGCGTCAGGAATAATAAATGGTACAACACACCAACCCAGAACTGCACTTAAGCCAATAGCGCCTGTGTTATGTGTATAAACAGCCATAAACCAAATTGTTCCAAATAAATAACATACCAAAAGCCCTGCTACCATAGAAATTATCTGAATTATAAGCTTGTCGCCAAAAATCTTTTGTATCAACCACATTATAAGTGCAGAAAAAATGAAACCTACTATGTAACCGCCTGTTGTTCCTAAGATTATACCAAAACCACCTGTAAAACCTGAAAAAACAGGAATCCCTATTGCTCCAAGAAGAACGAAAACAAAAACTGATATAGTCCCAAGCTTTCCTCCCAAAAGTCCTATTGTAAGAAACACCCCGAACGTTTGTAAAGTAAACGGAACAGATGTGGGAATAGAAATCCAAGAACACACTGTCATAATAGCTACAAAAATAGCACAGAAACATAATTGTCTTACTGAAAATTTAGAGTTTGTCAACTTAAACACGTCCTTTCGGTTTACAATTATAACATATTCCACTTCCTTTGTCAACTGTTTTATCCGTGTAAGTTTATAACTTAGGCAAGATGTCCCCCACCGCTATAGGCGGCGGGAGCCATTATGTTTTAAGTAGGAGTACAATCTCCCACTAAAAACGTCAGCTGAAGCTGACCTTGCCACGTT
>CAMWVM010000111.1 GCA_947177715.1 uncultured Ruminococcus sp. | reverse complement strand
ACCGAACATACGGAACGCCATAGAAAGCGGAGTTGCAACTTCGCTCAAAAGATTAAGCGGAAGCATAAGCGGTATCGGCTGTCCGAAACCTTTTAAGTATCCGCCGAAGCCGTTTGTCTTGATTTTGAAAAACGTAATAAGCACAAAAGTCATCAAAGCCCATGTCAAGGTAACATTGAAGTCCGCAGTCATTGAACGCAGTCCCAGCAGGCTGACAAGTGCACCAAGTACTGCATAAACCAAAAGTGTTCCAATATAAGGTGCAAACTTCTTCCACTGCTTTCCCATAGTAGTTTCGACTGTATTATTTACAAATTCCACAAAAATCTCAGCAACAACCTGTCTTTTCTTTTCTGGAACTCGTTTTAAATTTTTGGTTAAAAAAAGACAAAGCAGCCACACAGCAACAATAATTGCCCAACCGATTACAACTGTTTCGGTTACGTCCAGACCGCCCAAAATCGGAATGGTAAATACAACTTTTGGTCCTTGTCCTATTCCGTCCATAAAGCCTAATCCTTTCTAAACGTTTTCCTCTCTCTGAGCGCCATTAGTCCAAACGCCATACGAGGATAAAACTGTGGTATAACAATGCCTATAACATTGAATATTTTAAATTCCATTGCTAAAAAGCTAAGTAAGAATAATCCTGCATATCTAACAGCATAGCAAACGATCATGGTCCGCTTCGCCCGTTTTTCCGTCATGTCCACAGCACGTTCAACCGTATGTGCCACATATACATAACAGACATTCACATATATAAAACCGATAACAAACCCCAAAAAAGTTTTTAAATCAAATCCCCAAAAAAGGCTTAAGCAATAAAACAACAAATTTAAAAACGCCATAGTCAAAACAAGTTTTTTTAAAACAGGCTTAAGAGAAGAGCTTTCAATCTGCTTGCTGCAGTCCTTTTGAGAAATGCTGACTTTCATTAACAATCACGCTCCGCCGGGCGTTCATCATACTATCTATATATGTTCAGAACACAAATTAATTACTATTTTTAGTATAACCGAATTTCTCCAAAAAGTCAACTTATTTTTGTAAATATGACCAACGGTCATTATTTGTATTGTATCACACCCAAATAAATTTGTCAACAGTTTTTAAAAAATAATGACCAATGGTCACTATGCTGAATTGCATATATTAATGACTATTGGTCATCCAAGACATAATATTATTCAAAAAGGGGAAAATGATATTATCTGATAATATCGTCTACAATATCCTCAGCAGTATCCATACCATTATCGATTCCCTGTCTGATATCATCGCCGAGGTTATCGTTATCATTGTCAATTATACTGCTGTCATCTCTATCACCTGAATTATCCATAATGCTTGAACTGTCGATAAGACTTGACTCAAACATTGATGATTCGATCGCATCAGAAGTTGCAGGAGTAGACGTAGTAGTTGCAGCAGATGATGATTTGTCATTATCGTTGTCACTATTATTTGAACAAGAAGCCAAAATACATGAGCAAGCAGCAATACTCAACACGCATGCAAATAATTTTTTCATAATTATTATTCCTTTCAAAAATAATTTTGCCAAAATCGTTTGACTGTGAATATTATACCTCAGAAAATAATTATTATTCAAAAAATAACAAAAAAGAAAACCGTCCTGCGGTTAAAAACCGCAAAAGACGGTAAATTCACTGGTTTTAGCTGATTCCAAGGAATTCAAAATACTGTTTTCCTGGCATCTGTGTAACAGAAGTTTCTCTTAGCTTATCTTGATCTGTAAGTCGATATTGAACATATAGAATTTGTTCGCCATTGTCATTTGTTTTTACAGTCCAGCCAACATCAGGAATAACACCTCTTGTGCCCTTGTTGGAAATAGTCTTACGAATGCCTTTTTGCTTTAAAGTAAAGAACTTAAGTTCAATATCTTCTCCATATGGTACAACATAGATTTTGACTGCTCCCCTATCGCTATCCCTTACATCAACAAGATAGAACTGATATTTACCATCAGGAGAAATAGTATTCTCATCAGCAGTTACTTCTTTTAGTTTATCAAAACTTCCCTGATAAATTCTATATACACTTGTGGAAGGATCAATATCTTCATTAAGTACAGTTTCAACAGAAGAACCGCCAAAGAGCATATTAAGCACAATATAAAGCACAATACCAAGTACATAAACAAGCAAATAAATCGTGCCTGCAACAACTTTTGTGGTTTCGTGATTATCTGATACAAAGAACATAACCACAGCCACAATAAACGGCGGAATAATCAAAACCCAGCTTCCTATGTTAAACAAAATTAAAAGAAAAACGATAAACGGCAGAAACAGTCCTATAATACAGGTTATTTTCTGTTTTCTTGTAATTATCATAAGTGCAAGGAAAATTCCACTTGCCAATGTATACATAACAAAAAACGGAGTTTCCATACCCTCTGCAAATTCAAGATCATATAAAAATGTGGCATAAGCCAAAAGTGCAATCACCGCAGCGTATATTATACAAAAGACTGAAACTGAACGTTTCACCCACAAATTTGAAAAAAATTCTTTCATTATAATTCCTCCTGTAACATCTGTCAGGCATATTATTTATTAATAATTATTTTAAACTATATTTTATAAAAAATCAATAGTTTTAAAAAACAATTAAGATTTTAACTTCCGCTTTCCAAAAACGACGCAATAATACTGTTAGAAACCAAAAAACCTTTAGGCGTAAGACTTATCCTGTCATTCTCAATAACGCAAAGTCTGTTTTGGGAATATATCTCAGCCTTATTTTTGATGCATTCCATGAGCTCTTCACCGCCAAGCTCACAAACCTTTTTTAAACTTATTCCACGCTTTAACCGCAGTGAAAGCATAATATATTCTTCCGTTTTATCAGGGTTGTTTTCTGTTATAATCTTTGTATCCAAGGGATTTTCTATGTATTTCATAATATCGCTCAGCGAACAGAAACGCTGTCCGTTAAAATAAGAATGCGCCGCTGGTCCGAAACCGATGTATTCCTCGCCTTGCCAGTACTTCATATTGTGTCGGCTGTAACGTTTTTCCTTTGCAAAATTTGAAATCTCATACTGCTCAAACCCAAGTCTATCAAGCCTTTCAACAGTATTCAAATACATATCGCACTGCAAATCCTCGTCAGCAATAGATCTTCTCACAACGTCATTGTCAAAAGCAGTACCCTCTTCTATTTTCAGCATGTACGCTGAAATATGCTTTATCGGCAAAGATGCAATCCTGTCAATAGTCACATTAAGCGAATTCATATCCTGACCCGAAAGTCCAAGCATTATATCGCATGATATATCATCAAAGCCTGCTCTCTGAGCATCATAAACTGCCCTTGAAGCGCTGTCAAAATCATGCAGTCTTCCAAGAAACCTAAGCTGTCTGTTATCCGCCGACTGAACTCCGAAAGATATCCTGTTAATCCCCGTTTTTCTGTATTCACATAGCTTCTCATAATCAACAGACGAAGGATTGGCTTCCAAGGTTATTTCTGCATCTTTAACGTTAAAATTGCCGTTTAAACCAGACAAAATTTTGTCAATCTGTTTAGGTTTAAGAAGCGACGGCGTTCCGCCGCCGAAATATATGGTATCAGCTTTTACACCGTATTCTCTGTAAGCTTTTATATGACAGCATAATGCTTTTACATAATCATCTGTAAGCTTTTTTTCATAAAGCACTGAATAGAAATCGCAATAGGGGCATTTTCTAATACAAAAAGGTATGTGTATATATATTCCTGCACCCATCAATCATTCTCCGTCATAATCATCAGTGAATGCGTCCTGTATATAAGCTGCCGCCTTGTCACCGTTGCCCTTAATAAGACTTACCGCTTTCATCATCCCCCGTCGGGCAAAGCATATAAGATACATACATAGTCCAATTAGAGCCGCATATAACAAAAACCATGCCTGTTCTTCTAAAGAAAGCTGAATATAATCAGCACGAGCATTAATGAAACTTACAGCTGCAGGATGAATAACCGTGTAACAAACTAACCCTAACACACCGGTATACGCCAAGCATGCCGTTGCACCCAATATACCGTATTTCAGTTTTTCAGAGGATAGCTTTATGCCTGCCGCAATCACCCACACAGCCACAAGCAAAAGACCGATAGTTTTTGATATATTGGCATATATCTCATAAAACAACGGTATTATAACCGCACCGGTCAGTCCAAACACCAACGAATATTTTAATGTTTTCTGTACATCGTTCATGAGTTTCCCTTTCGTTTTGTTGTTGTCAATTCTTTCAATATAACAACGACTTATGTTCCCCAGCCTCCAACCTATCCTTTCGGATAGGTGTGGCGGCGGACAACTTAGTCTTTCAGTGGGAGGCAATCCCCCACTGAAACCCTAAGGAGCTAACGCCCAGTCGTTTGTTGAATGACGGGGCGATGCCCCTTATTAAATTTATAGGCAAAAATTAATGAATATATTCTCTTTAATCCAATTTAAGCACAGACATAAACGCTTCCTGTGGAACTTCTACCGAACCAAGCTGACGCATACGCTTTTTGCCCTCTTTCTGCTTTTCAAGAAGCTTTTTCTTTCTTGTAATATCTCCGCCGTAGCACTTAGCGAGAACGTCCTTTCGCATTGCCTTAACCGTTTCTCTGGCAATGACCTTTCCGCCTATTGCCGCTTGAATAGGTACTTCAAAAAGCTGTCTTGGGATATTTTCTTTCAGCTTTTCAGCAATACGTCTTCCTCTTGCATAAGCCTTATCTGTGTGTACAATAAACGACAGTGCGTCAACTACCTCGCCGTTAAGCAGAATATCCAGCTTAACCAACTTGCTGGGAGCATACCCTAACATCTCATAATCAAAAGAAGCATATCCCTTAGTTCTTGATTTAAGTGCATCAAAGAAATCATACACAATTTCATTGAGCGGAAGCTCATAGTGCAGATCCACACGGGTTTCGTCAAGATATTTCATATCTTTAAATATACCTCTCCTGTCCTGACAAAGCTCCATAATATTGCCTACAAAATCCGACGGCGTTAAAATATGAGCTGTTACCATAGGCTCCTCTGCCGACTGTATAACAGCAGGATCAGGATAATTTGTAGGATTATCGATATATATTGTAGAGCCGTCAGTAAGATTAACCTTATAAATAACCGACGGCGCAGTGGTAATCAAGTCAAGATTATACTCTCGCTCAAGTCTTTCCTGTATTATTTCCATGTGGAGCAGTCCTAAGAAGCCGCATCTGAAACCAAATCCCAAAGCAATAGACGTTTCAGGCTCAAAGGACAACGAAGCGTCATTGAGCATAAGTTTCTCAAGAGCGTCACGCAAATCGGGATACTTAGCACCGTCCACAGGATAAATACCCGAATATACCATTGGATTTACTTTTTTGTATCCAGGCAGTGGTTCATCACAAGGTTTTTCAGCTATAGTAACCGTATCTCCCACACGAGTATCACCAATATACTTAATTGAAGCTGCAATATAACCAACTTCGCCTGCATGAAGCTCGCCCACAGGCACCAGGTCTTTTGCTCCCATATATCCCACTTCAACAGTTTGGAATTCCGCTCCTGTAGCCATAAGTTTAATTGTATCACCAGCTTTAAGATGACCCTCTTTCACTCTGACATATATAATTACGCCCTTGTATTGGTCATAATAGCTGTCAAAAATCAGAGCTTTAAGCGGTGCATTGTCATCGCCCTTTGGAGCAGGAATATCGGTAATTACACGCTCTAACACCTCACGGATATTCGTACCCATCTTTGCTGAAACCCTTGGTGCGTCCATAGCAGGTATGCCGATTACATTTTCAACCTCCTGACAAGCATGTTCAGGGTC
>CAMWVM010000110.1 GCA_947177715.1 uncultured Ruminococcus sp. | reverse complement strand
GGAGGTACGTACCTCCGCACAGATTAAATCAAAGCAAGACAAGCGACCTATTATGGAATCGACATGGCGCTTACCAGAATTACAAAAGCAATTTTCCGGGATGAAAACAGCGTTTTCGCAGTTTCCTTGATGCTTGACGGAGAATTTGACGGGCATGGCGTGACAATCGGCGTTCCTGCGGTGGTGAACAGAAACGGTATAAATAATATTTTGGAATTAAATTTAAGCGATGAAGAAATGAGCAAATTTAAAAGCTCATGTGAAACGCTGCGACAATTTTACAAAGATTTAAATATATAAACTTTTTTAAGAAAAGAGGGTTATTAATTATGGAAAAAATCAAAGCTATTCAGTATGGATGCGGAAAAATGAGCAAATACACATTGCGATATATGTACGAGCACGGAGTTCAGATTGTCGGTGCAATCGATATAAATCCTGAAGTAGTCGGTATGGATATTGGCGATTTTGCAGAGCTTGGCGTGAAAACGGGTGTGATTATCAGCAGCAATGCCGACGAAGTTTTGGACAACACCGACGCCGACATTGCGGTTGTCACACTTTTCAGTCTGGTCAGTGACTGCTACGAACATTATGTTAAATGCCTAAGCCGTGGAATTAACGTCATCTCGACCTGCGAGGAGGCTACCTATTGCTGGACAACCGACCCTGTACGTGCCAACGCTCTTGACGTTATTGCAAAAGAACATGGCTGCACATTTGTCGGAAGCGGAATGGAGGATACTTTCTGGATAAACATGGTCGGCATGATTGCCGGAAGCTGCAACAGTATCAAAAAAATTGAAGGCGCAGTAAGCTACAATGTCGAGGACTATGGCTTGGCTTTGGCAAAGGCTCACGGAGTAGGGTTAAGTGCCGAGGAATTTGAAAATCAAATTGCACACCCCGAAACCATAGAGCCATGCTATGTATGGAACTCAAATGAAAGCCTTGCCGCAAAACTTGGACTTACGATTAAAAGTCAGACGCAAAAGTGTGTTCCGTATTTTAAGGATGATGATGTTTACTCCTCCACAATTCAGCGAACAATTCCTAAGGGAGAATGTATTGGAATGGCGGCTGTTGTTCAAACCGAAACGTTTCAAGGTCCTATAATTGAAACAAGATGTATCGGCAAAGTATATGGTCCTGATGATGGCGATATGTGCGATTGGAAGATTATAGGCGAACCTGATACCGAATTTCATGTAATCAAACCCGCTACGGTTGAACACACCTGTGCAACTATTGTCAACCGTATTCCGAGCGTTTTAAAAGCACCGTCGGGTTTGGTAACTGTTGATGAATTAAATGAGATTTCGTATTTAGCCTACCCAATGGAATTTTACTGCTGATAAAAATAATCATAGCGGGCAGTATAATACCAAATCCAATAAAATACTAATATCGGAGCCTGTTTATATAAAACCTGAAACACATATTGGTTTTATGTAAACAGGCTTCAGCAGTTTGTTTAAATAACGGAGTTAGGTCAGCGTTGTTCGAAGGGCGGATTGTACGCCTTTTAAGACTTTACCATTCCCGTGGTATCGCCTGACGATTTCTATTGTGATTCCTCTGATTCTGTTCACTATATTCTCACCTCTTTTTCTTTCTCTGAAGTTTGACAAAGGCAAACTTAGACGGCGACTAAACAAACTTCGTTGTATACAAATTATGTGTCGCCGTTATCTCCTCTCCTAAAAATAGGCATGAAAAAAGAGCCGATTTCTCGACTCTTTATGTTAATGTGTTTAGTTTTAGTTAGACAAACTTGAATTTATAGATAAATCCAATATCTGCACATGATGTGACAACCTTCGGCATCGTTATATGCTTGTATTTTATCCATCAACTTCCCACCAAGTTTCTCGCAAACATGAGCAGACACACTATTTTTGTCATTTATGTTCAAAAGAACTTTGTTCATACCATGTTCTTTCGCAATAAGTAACCCTTGCTTCAATATCTCGGTTCCATATCCCTTACCTTGTTCGGATACACGTACTGCATATCCGATACTGCCTATACCTGACATTACTTCTGGGGTCAATTTAGTTCTCAGTTGAAATTCGCCTATAAATTTTTCATCATCAACAGCCCAAAAGTGGAAGCTTATGGGCTGTCCCTGAATTTGCCCAGTCTCCTTTTTGTCATACCAATCTTTCGTTCTGCTAAACCATTCGTTGTCAATCAGTTTCGGATTAGTTGGTCGGAAGTAAATAACGTGGTTGTCATATGATTCCTGACAATACTCTCTGTATCCGCTGACATATTCCGGACAGCGTCTTATGAGTTTTAGCATGGTATGTTTCCCTCCATATTTACTTAAAAATAACTTTCGATTTGTATATGATAAGTATACCATAACAAAATGAAAAAGTGGTGAACAATATCTAAAATTTAGCAAAGTCCTCCTGCGTGGCCTTCTTCTTGTATTTCACACTCAGATTCCTCCTCTCCGTGAAAATGGGCACGAAAAAAGAGCCGATCTCTCGACTCTTGAAAATTATTTTATTTAGTTTATTGCCCTAAAAACTAAAAGTTGTCGTTATAAGTCAATGTCTATTTTGTACTCATTATTAATAAGAATATAGTTTACTCCATTCTTTCGAGCGAGTTCTAAGACATGTGCATTATCTTCTAACACGCTTTCCAAAGTGCAATACTCATCATCTAAACGATTTTCAATGGCACTTGCATATATCTTTATGTCATTAAAATGCTTTTTTATATAATTTTCACTCATAACAATGCAATAATATCTTATATCATCAAGATAATCTTTCGCAAAGTCTTTTTTCCAGTCAAACGGAATATAACATCCTTCAACAATAAGATTTTGTTTGTTTTCTATGGCTGTTTTTATCATTTCACGGACAACAGGCCATAAGTATTCCGTTAGTTCAAAGTCATTACTAACTGGAGTAAGTTCAGTGTTTCCACTACGAATCAGTCCCATCTTCAAATGGTCAATTGATAAATAAGGGTATTTATATTTTTCAAGTAATTTTTGTGCCAACATAGTCTTGCCTGTATGAGAAGCACCTGCAATCAAAATAATCATCGTTTTTTCTCCATAAGATAATTTGTTAATGAAATTCCTTTTATAACTACTTGCTGTTCTCTGATCATGTTGTATCCTCTTTTCTCAAAAAAGTTCTTGCCGTAATAGATGCGTGCATAGTTATTATATCTACATCAGCAGTCTGTTCTAATTCATTGCAAATAGCCAATCAAGATATTGTCGATCATCTCCCAACTTCCGATTAGTATTTAAAAATTATACCATATCCAAATGAAAAAGTGGTGAACAATATCTAAAATTCATCAAAGTCCTCCTGCGTAGCCACCTTTTTGTATTTTACATCATCGTTAGCTTTATCTGTCCAGATATCTGGCACAAAACTATAGTCTGTTAATGCTTAACTGCTGATATTATGTACGTTGGCAGGAATAAGACTTCAATTTAATTATATAACATAAAATTCACAGCATATTCATAAAAAAACCTGAACTAATGATATAATAAATATGTATAGACAGTTCATTCGTACCCTCCTGTCTTTAAACAAAACCCGGACGCATTCAAATGTAAATGACTGTGCCCAAATTTATGGGTACAGTCTTTTTTTTGGAGGAAATTATGTATTATTTAAAAACCACCACTTCTTTCGACTCCGCACATTTTTTAAGCGGATATGACGGAAAATGCAGAAATATACATGGTCATACATGGAAAATCTCTGCTGAAATTTCCAAACAGCAGCTTATAGAATCGGGACAATGCAGAGGTATGATTATTGATTTTTCAGACTTCAAAAAAGCTCTCAAAAATATCACCAATCGTCTTGACCACACATTGCTTTATGAGTGTGGAACGCTTAAAGAAGAAACCGCATTGGCTTTAGAGGCGGAAAACTTTTCACTCACTCCACTCTCATTTCGACCCACAGCCGAAAACCTTTCAAAATATATTTTTGAAAGTCTTAAACATTTAGGATTTAATCCGCACAGAGTATATGTTTTTGAAACTGCCGAAAACTGTGCTGTTTATGAGGAGTAAAAAATGAGCGTATTTAAAGTTGCAGAAAAATTCGTAAGCATAAATGGAGAGGGTCAGCGAGCAGGTCAGCTTGCTGTATTTATACGATTTTCCGGCTGTAATCTTGCCTGCGTTTACTGCGATACGGCTTGGGCAAGAAGTGAGGATATCCCCTGTGAACTTATGAACACGGAGCAGATTATTGAATATATAAAATCAACCGAAGTGACCAACATAACGCTTACAGGCGGCGAACCACTTTTGCGTGAGGGCATAGATAATTTAATCGAAAAACTTGTAGAATCCGGTTTTTGGGTAGAAATTGAAACTAACGGAAGCGTTCCGCTTAGTCCACTCGGATCAAACCGCCCGCATTTCACAATGGATTATAAACTTACAGACAGCGGCGAAGAGGATAAAATGTTGCTTTCAAATTTTAAAATTCTTGAAAAAGAAGATGTTGTAAAATTCGTATGCAGCAGCGAAGGCGACCTTGAAAAAGCCTGCGAAATTATAGATACATATTCGTTGAAAGATAAATGCAAAATATATTTCAGCTGTGTTTTTGAAAAGCTTTCACCCCAGAAAGCTGTTGAATTTATGATAAAACATAAACTTAACGGAATTAATTTTCAACTTCAGATGCACAAATTCATCTGGAATCCCGATATGAAAGGAGTCTAAAAATGTCAATAGATAAAGAAGCTATAAAATACCACGTGCGTGGTATTCTTGAGGCTTTGGGCAACGATCCCGAAAGAGAGGGTCTTATTGAAACTCCCGACAGAGTAGCAAGGATGTATGAAGAAGTTTTTGAGGGAATCAATTACACCAACGAAGAAATAGCAGCCATGTTTAACAAATGCTTTGAACATTCCTCGGGAAGTGAAGATATGGTAATTGTAAGAGACATCAACGCATTCAGTTACTGTGAACATCATATGGCTTTGATGTATGATATGAAAATAACAGTAGCCTATCTTCCTAAGGATAAAGTGCTGGGTCTTAGTAAAATTGCAAGAATCGCCGATATGATAACAAAAAGACTTCAGCTTCAAGAACGAATCGGAAATGATATTGCACAGGTAATGCAGATGGTTACAGATTCGCCTGATGTGGCTGTTCTTATTGAGGCCAATCACAGCTGTATGACCGCAAGAGGAATAAAAAACGCCACCGCAAAAACCTATACTGCTACCCTGCGTGGAGCTTTTGAGACAAGACAGGATTTACAGAACAGATTATATTCAAGGTAGGAGATTTTTTATGAAGGCATTAGTTTTATCAAGCGGAGGAATAGACAGTACGACCTGCCTTGCTTTGGCAGTTGAAAAGTACGGAAAGGGAAATGTTGTCTGTTTATCCATAGGCTACGGACAGAAGCATTCAAAAGAGGTAGAATGTGCAAAGCAGATTGCAAATTATTATGACGCTGAATTTATACATCTCGATTTATCGGCTATGTTTGATTTTTCTGACTGCTCTCTGCTTTCACATTCGGATAAACAGATTCCACACGAAAGCTATAGCGAACAAATCAGCAAAACCGGCGGCAATCCCGTATCCACCTATGTTCCTTTCCGAAACGGATTGTTTATTTCTTCAGCAGCCGCAATTGCTATTTCTAAAGACTGTGACGTTATATATTACGGAGCTCACGGCGACGATGCAGCCGGCAACGCATACCCGGATTGTTCCGACGAATTTAACAGTGCTATAAATGCTGCAGTTTATATAGGCAGCGGAAAAAAATTAAAGGTAATCGCTCCCTTTATAGGACTTACAAAAAAAGACGTAGTAGCTGCAGGACTTAAACTTAACGCACCCTATCACCTC
>CAMWVM010000109.1 GCA_947177715.1 uncultured Ruminococcus sp. | reverse complement strand
GGATAGGTTGGAGGCTGGCGGACATCTTGCCTAAGTTATATTAAATAATCTTGAAAAGGTATGGTGATTTGAATGATACATAAATTTAAACTTAACGGTTTTAATATCCTGCTAGACGTAAACAGCGGCGGAGTTCATATTGTGGATGACCTTACATATGATTTGCTCGATAATATTGAACCGACATTCAGCGAAAAGTGCCCCGAAAAAGTAATGGACAAGCTTTCAAAGGCTTACCCTGCCGAGGACATTGAAGAATGCTATCACGAAATTGTTGAGCTATATAATGACAAAATACTTTTCAGTGAGGACGACTATGAGAAATTTGCCCTTACATCAGTCGCTTCTCCAATAAAAGCAATGTGCCTGCATATAGCCCATGACTGTAATTTAAGATGTGAATACTGCTTTGCTTCTACCGGTGATTTCGGAGCCGGCAGAAAACTCATGGACTTTGAAACAGGTAAGAAAGCTATTGACTTTCTTATCGAGCATTCTGCCAACAGAAAATTCCTTGAACTGGACTTCTTCGGCGGAGAACCGATTATGAATTTTGATGTTGTAAAGCAAATTGTGAAGTATGCTCGCTCAAGAGAAGACGAGTGTTCTAAGAAATTTAGGTTTACTATTACAACTAATGGTATGCTCATGAATGACGATATAATTGATTTTATCAACGAAGAAATGTCAAATGTCGTTCTTTCCATTGATGGAAGAAAAGAAGTAAATGACCGCCTTAGAAAGCGTGTCGATGGAACAGGTTGTTATGATCGCATTATTCCTAACTATAAGAAACTTGTGGACAAGCGTGGCAAGGATAAAGACTATTATGTAAGGGGTACATATACAAAATATAATCTTGATTTTTCCGAGGACGTTATGCACCTCTATGACATGGGCTTTGACCAGATTTCCGTTGAACCTGTTATGGCAGACCCAAGTGAACCTTACGCTATAACTGAGGGAGATTTAACTAAAATTTTCAAAGAGTATGAAGTGCTTTCTGAAAAAATTCAAAAAATCCGTAACGAAGGTAAGTTCATAAACTTCTTCCATTTCATGCTTGACCTTGACCAAGGACCATGTGCTATCAAGCGTCTTAGAGGATGCGGCTGCGGTAATGAATATGTAGCTATAACTCCTGACGGAGATATTTTCCCATGCCATCAGTTTGTGGGAATTGATGAGTTTAAAATGGGTAACCTCCATGATGGTACATTTAATACAGATATAAAAAATACATTTGCTTCAACTCATGTTTATTCAAAGCCTGAATGTAAAAAATGCTGGGCAAAATTCTATTGCAGCGGCGGATGTAACGCCAACAACTATATTTATGCAGGAGATATTCATAATGCTCATAAGCTTTCATGCCAGATTCAGAAAAAACGTCTTGAATGTGCAATAATGATGAAAGCTGTCAGCATGCTTGACTCAGCTGAATAATTTATTGGAGTTATGAAAAAACTTACTGAAGGAAGTCCGATAAAACTAATTTTAAGCTTTTCAATGCCGCTTTTATTCGGAAACATTTTTCAACTGTTCTATAATCTTGCGGATACAAGAATAGTGGGAGAAACATTGGGTGAAAATGCACTTGCCGCTTTAGGGGCAACTTCTGCAATAAACACCGTAATTATCGGTTTTCTCAATGGTTTAACCAATGGATTCTCCCTTTTGACTGCACGTTTTTTCGGAGCTAAGGACGAAAAACATATGAGGCATACGGTGGCTGCAACTTTGGTGTTAGGCTTCGCTACCGCCGCCGTTCTTACGCTTTTAAGCCTTGTTTTTCTTGATCCGCTGCTTCATATGCTCAATACACCTGATGATATTTTCTCACAAGCAAAAACATATATAAGGATTATTTTTGCAGGAATGGCTGTTACAATGTGCTATAACATTTGTGCATCAATTTTGCGTGCTGTAGGTGACACTGTTACTCCGCTTGTGTTTCTGATAATTTCTACCCTCGTGAATGTTTTCCTTGACATTTTATTTATTAAAGGCTTTGGAAGTAATGTTGAGGGTGCAGCGTATGCTACATTAATTTCTCAGTTTTTATCTGTAATGCTTTGCGTTATATATATCTTCAGAAAATACCGTATTCTTATTCCTGATAAAGAAAGCTTTAAATTCTCTGCAAACCTGGCAGGGGAAATGTATGCGACAGGTTTATCAATGGGACTTATGATATCTCTCGTAGGTATAGGCACGGTTATAATGCAAGGTACAATAAATATCTTCGGAACGGATATTATCGTTTCTCATACAGCCTCAAGAAAAATCAGCGATATGTTTATGATGCCAATAAGCGTGTTTGGTATGGCTGCCGCTACTTTTGCGGGACAAAATTACGGAGCCGGAAAAATAAAGAGAGTAAAACAAGGAGTTTACAGTGCAACGATTATAACATGGGTGTGGTCACTTATAGTAGTCACTGTCGCCTATGCATTCACTCCGTTTCTGACGCATTTAATTACAGGCATAGATAACGCTGAAATAATAGATATTTCAAGAAAATATCTTTGGATCAATACACCTTTTTATTTTGTTTTGGATATTGTAATCGTATTCCGTAATGCTTTGCAGGGTGTTGGCGACAAAATCACTCCCATCCTGTCAAGTATATTGGAGCTTGCAGGGAAATTTGCAGTTGCTGTAGCTTTAGCTCCGAGATTAGGATACTTTGGAGTAATGATATCCGAACCTCTGGTCTGGATAGGCATGGCAATCATCCTCGCCATAGGGTTTTATCATAATAAAGCGATAAGAAAAGGAAAAATCACTGCCGATATAGAAACGCAAACATAAATAAACAAACTTTAATAAAAATTAACGATGACAGATAAAATGTATCTGTCATCGTTTTTTCATTAATTTAATGAATATTTACTGTATCAATCCTGCTAACATTCTCTTTTTACAAATCCATCCCATGCCGTAATAAGAAATACCACCATGTGCAATGCTATTACAATCAGCGCAAATGTCAGGCTATGCTGTGGGAACAACGAGTTTCCATTGTAAATTACCGAAAGATCTGTATTTGCAAAAATTAAATATCTTGCCCAGTCCTGCTTGAATAGAGCCAGTATCTGTACAATCATCGAACCTGACAGCATTAGAAATACGCCTGAACCAATCGCAAGCGCAGCGCTCTTGAATAGCGATGACAATGAAAATGCAAATGTCGCCATTACTATCACTTCAACACTGTTTAGCAAATAAAGCTTTATTGCCTGTAAAAAGCTTGATATCTCGTGTACTTCACCGCCGCTTACATATACATAAGGTGCCGATACCCCATCAAATCCAACAATTAGTCCTGCCGCAGGTATCATAATTAAGAATAATAAAGCAAGCATAACATAGCCCAGGGAAATCACCGTAAAATACTTAGCCATAAGTATCTTCCAACGCTTTACGGGATTTATAAGCAAGAACTTTATTGTGCCCTGTGAAAATTCACTGGCAACCGAGCTTCCGGCAATAACAATGATCAAAAGCCCGATAAGCGATACCAAAGAGGTCGATTGAAAGAATACCGTCCAGAACGTTACCTGATCTGCTTCATAAGTATCAAATAACGACATAGCGTCCGCCGTGTTTTCACTGATGTTGTTTTCAAGCCTGTAAAGTCCAACTTTTTCAATATCCTCTGCCGTAGCACGATTGTTAGCCGATTCTTCGTCCGTAGCATCTCCAACACTTTCAATCGTGGATTTAGCAGCAGCAACACTCTCAATTACTTCATCCTTCCAGCTGTCACCAAAAGGAATATTATTCTCTAAACGGTATTCATACTCCCACTTTTGTGCTGTATTCACAGCATTGTCCGAAAGTGCCCTGCATGCAGCCTTCCAGTCGCCGCCTCCGATTACATCATCCAAAACAGCAAATAAAATGCTTTCATCAAAATTCTGCTTTACATTAAATGCAAAAGCTGCCTGCCAGCTGTCAGGTTTAAACCCTTTTTGTTCAAGATATTTATTAACTGCAATGTCTTTCTTATATCCATCCGGTTTTGTGTCTTCTAACCATTGGTTTTCTTCCTGATAGAGAGAAACCTCGTCTGCATTTTCTATTATATTTTTATCCGACTGCATTTCATGTTTTGCAATTGCACTCACTGCGGAAAGACCGATAGCAGACAGCACAATAACAATAAGCATGATAATTGTAGATATCTTTTTTAGATTCTTGATATATTCGTTTTTTACCAGTTTGAAAAACTTAACCAATCTGACCGCCTCCCTTCTGATCCTCCGTAAGCTCAATAAATACATCTTCGAGCTTCTTGTTCTCTTTCTGTGAAACCGTATAAAGCTTTATTCCGTTGTTAATAAGCATAAAGTTGATCCTGCTTATTTCCTCATCAGCATTTTCTGTAGGAAGTGAAACTTCTATCACGCCGTCAACAAGCTTCTTTTTATCCTCTGCAACGTCAATCACCGCAAGCGCAGCCGCATTGTCGTCTACTCTGATCATGAATTCAGAGAACTTACTGTTTGAAGCAGAAATCATATCTTCCAATGAGTGTACGCCAATCATTCTTCCATTTGCAATAATTCCAACTCTGTCGCACATAAGCTCCATTTCAGACATGAGATGTGAAGAAACAATAACGCATATGTTTTCCTTGTGAGCTGTTTCTTTGAGAATATCTCTGAGTTCCTTTATTCCGGCAGGGTCAAGACCGTTTGTCGGTTCGTCAAGAATAAGCACCTTAGGTCTGTGTAAAAGTGCCTGTGCCACACCTAATCTCTGACGCATACCAAGTGAATATTTTGAAACCTTGTCATTAATCCTGTTTGATAACTTAACAAGCTCTACAACTTCGTTGATTCGCTGCTGAGTTACTCCCTTTCTCATTCTGGCATATTGCTTCAGGTTTTCCATACCGGTAAGATATTTGTACATCTCCGGATTTTCTACAATTCCGCCCACATTAGCCAAAGCCTTTTCAAAGTTTTTCTTTACGTCAATACCATTTATCATTATGCTTCCGTCATCAAGTGAAAGCAAACCAACCGCAATTTTAATTGTCGTTGTTTTTCCTGCACCATTAGGTCCGAGAAAACCAAAAACCTCTCCCGCATAAGCCTCAAAACTTATATCATGGAGAATCTGTCTTCCCCCCATGCTTTTGTTAAGGTGCGATACCTTTAAAAGTGTATTATTATTCATTTTCCACACCTGCCTTTTTATCAGAATCTGTTGCAGAATCCTCCGTCTTGTCGTCAACAGCCTTTGATTCATCACTTGTCAGCTTCTGCAAATTATTATTGTTGTACCACCAACCTGCTGCACCGACAATTCGCCAGCTGCCGTCAACCTTTTCAAGATAAAATTCTGTTGAAAAATACTCTTTTGTGTTCTTGTATTTATCAGAAACGTCATAAATGATTCTATCCCCGTTGTTATCGTAGGTGTCGCTATTAACTGTGGTTACATAGCCTCCGGAAAAATCAAGCGGAGAACCGTAAAATTCACTGTAAACATCGTAAGCCACTACTGCATAAGCACCGTCATTTCCATATTTACTTATTGAAATATCTCCTGTTTTGATTTCGCACTTTTCAAAATATCCCGTCGGATTCCAATCCTTGATAACTGTGTCCCAACCATCCATCAAGCCGCTTTTGTCAAAAACATTAGCATCTTCGTTAAACCAATCGTTACCGCTTATCCAGTATTTGTCCACAACGTTTTTATATGCGTCCAAAGATTTTTGCTGGTCCTTAATAACCTGAACCGTAGAAATATCGTGAAGATATTGTTCAATAGTACTTTTTATGTCATCCTGCCCTTTTGAGAATTGTTTATGGTCATAAACAACATAGCTAACCGTTCCGACAGCTAACACACAGCCAAGAGCAATACCTCTGTTGATCCTCCTTATGTTCATTTGTTTGTCCTCCTTTACTTAAGCCTGTAAATAAT
>CAMWVM010000108.1 GCA_947177715.1 uncultured Ruminococcus sp. | reverse complement strand
ATATATATCAACCCGTCCATTGCAATTATCGGGGCAAGAGATGCTGACGATTATGCTATTTCAGCAACAAAAAGAATATCAGCTGAACTGTCAGCAAAGGGAATAACAATTATTAGCGGATTTGCAAGGGGTATTGACTCTGCAGCGCATCAGGCAGCTCTAAGCTCCAGCGGTCAGACGATTGCTGTTTTAGGCTGCGGAATTGACTATGACTATCCACGAAACAGCAGGAACTTCAAGGAACAAATTGCTCAAAACGGTGCGGTTATATCTGAATACTTCCCTTCTTCAGCTCCTTTACCGGAAAACTTTAAAGTCCGAAACCGCATAGTTTCAGGATTATCCGACGGAATTCTTGTAATACAGGCTGGTGAAAGTAGCGGTACTCTTAACACCGCATCCCATGGATTAACACAAGGAAAAGACATTTTCGTGATGCCTCCTCACGACATATTTTCAAAATACTATAAGGGCAATATAGGATTACTTCGTGACGGAGCGATTCCTGTATACTCCTCAAACGATATTTTAAACAATATGGCAAGATACTAATACGCTAAATCTAACAATATACATTTTATGCCCAGTTGCGATAATTAGAAACAACCTAAAAATTTGTAGGAATGCTAAAAAAGCATTGTTGTTATTTGTATAATTTCACGAATATAGAATAATAATTTATGACTTCTGTTCACATGAGTAAAAATATATGTTATAAT
The DNA here is from genome assembly GCA_947177715.1 of uncultured Ruminococcus sp. GTDB lineage: Bacteria > Bacillota > Clostridia > Oscillospirales > Ruminococcaceae > FB2012. The sequence goes on along the minus strand of CAMWVM010000108.1, from coordinate 5,245 downwards.
AAATTAATTAAATTAAAAAGAAAGGATGATAAACAGTGGCGGTTAAAACTGTTCGACGATATAAATATAAAAATATAGCTATTGCTATGGCAATAATACTGCTGATTCTTCTCTCAATTTCCACAGCTTGCTCTAAAAACGGCTCTTCAAAAACAAAGGACTCATCTTCCTCCATTGCCGAAAATGAAAGCTCAAGCACAACAGAGAAAAACCAGCTTACAAGCAATTTCAGATACATAAGCATAAAAAATGAAGACGCTTTAGGAAAAGGCGTTTTAACCCTTATTGATTCTAAAAACAAATACACGGGTGGAACTCCCGCAAACCTTGTAGGAGTATATAATTATTTGTTCAACAAATCAGAAGAACAAATCATGTCTGCAAGCAGCACTGACGTTAAGGGCGAGGAGGCTTTACTTGAAGCTCTCAACTCTATGATGAGTGATTTCTACAGCAAAACAAAGCTGTCTAACGTAATCGTAAATACCATATACTACAGTGCAAACGCCGACAGTGAGAAGTCTGAAGAAAATAATACTAATATTACAGAATACAGCAAAGAGCATGAAACAGGTTATGCTTTCGACCTTAACACTTACACTGCTGACACAGGCTCATATCCTGATTTTACAGGAGAGGGCAAATATAAATGGATTCTTGAAAATTGCCACAAATATGGAATTGTTCAGAGATATACAGAAGAAAAGGCTGATGTGACCGGAGTTAAAGCACAAACTAATCATTTCAGATATGTAGGAAAACCTAATGCTGAAATCATGAAAAAAAATAATCTTTGCCTTGAAGAATATATTGATTATATCAAAGGTTACAGCTTTGAAAAGCCGTTAATTTTTGAGAGTGACGAAAAGCTGACTTATGCGGTTTATTATGTAGCAGCTGATAACGCAAAAACAACAAATCTTCCTATACCTCTCAAAGAAAACGATACCGAATATCCATATGAATACTCCGGCAACAACAAGGACGGATACATTATATGGATTATCACCGAGGATAATTCTAATTTGCTGAAAACAGACTCAAGCTCAGTTTTTGACTCAAGCACTGATAACTCTAATGACAGCAGCAAAACTGAAGACAGCAAATCAGAATCCAAAACCGAATCTTCAAAGAATGATGAAAGCAAACCGGCTTCATCAGATAATAAATCTTCAAAGTCTGACTCGTCACAAAAATCCGATTCATCTAAAACTAACAGCTCAAAATCCGACAGTTCAGACAACGCTTCACGATAAAAAATCACTCCGCTTTGTATTTTTTCTTACAAGCGGAGTATTTTTAACAGATAATAAGTATTTTGCATAATAATATATCAAACAAAGGGGAGATACCCCTATTGATTAGGAGTGATTATTATGTCGGAAACTTATTTCTTAGGCTCATCCACCGCACAAGGCTTTCACACAACCTTTGACAATGTCATTAAAGATGAAGGAATCTTTACCTATATTTTAAAAGGCGGCGCAGGAACAGGAAAATCTTCGCTGATGAAAAAAGTTGCCAATGAATTTGAAAATTACGAGCATGTTGTCAGATATCACTGTTCGTCAGACCCCGATTCCCTTGACGCTGTTGTTCTGACTGAATCGGGAGTTGCTATCGTCGATGGCACATCGCCTCATGTTTTTGATCCGATTGTCCCGGGAGTAAATCAGAAAATAATCAATCTCGGTGACCATTGGAACAGCAAAAAGCTAATGGAAAACAAAGAACAGATCATCAGCGCTGTAAAAGCAAACAGGTCAGCTCTTGACAGAGCAAAGAGATTTACTGCGGCACTTTCAAATATATTTTCGGACACCTATCACATAGGCTTCGATAGCATGTTATATAAAAAGGCAGAATCGTTTATTGGACGATTTAAAAAGAAGATACTTACAAAAAGAGGAAATGGCACAGGTAAAACTGAATTACTTCAGCTTTCAGCTCTCACACGATATGGGTATATGACCTTTACCGAAACTTTAGAGGATTATTTTGATATATACTATTTAAAAGACGACTATTTTGCAGCATCGGATTTCATCCTGAAATCTGTTGCCGCAGAAGCGACTGCAAGAAACTTCGACGTTATTTGCTGTCCTTGTCAGCTTCTTAACTGTGAAAGCTATGAGCATATGCTTATTCCCGAAATGGGAATTGCAATAGTTGGAGCAAATCCAATGACAAATATTTCTCCCGAAAGCGGCAAAATAATAAATGCTGCAAGATTTTACGATAAGAAAACCATTGCACAGAAAAAAGTGCGTCTTAAGCTGAACAAAACCACCTGTGCAAATTTGTGCAAGGAAACCGCAGATACTCTGGACAATGCCAAAGTCATTCATGATGAAATTGAAAAATACTATATTGACGCTATGGACTTTGACAAGATAAATGAAATTACCGAAACTATTTTTAATGAGATAAAAGAACGAAGAAAATAAAACCTCAAAGGGGATGTTAAAATGAAAAAGGTTATAGATTTAAGCGGAGAATGGGGACTTTTTCTTGACAAGTACTGTACTGAAATATTGCCTAATCCAAATGATACTATAACACTGCCCAACACCACCTCTCACGCTCAAAAGGGAGAATATAACCCAAAGCATGAAACTGGTTTTCTTACTGACACTTATTTATTTGAGGGGAACGCATGGTTTTCAAAAATCATAGATATTAAAGACTTGAACAACTGCAAAACTTTACTTTTCCTTGAACGCACCAGAATAACTCAGCTTTATATTGACGGAATTAAAATCGGAAGCTGTGAGAACCTTTGCGCTCCCCACATTTATGATATCACATCTTTTGTTTCATACGGCAGTCATAGATTTGATATATGCGTTTCAAACAAAGGATATAAAACCGCCGGAGGTCATCTTACTTCTCCCGACACCCAGACAAATTGGAACGGTATCACCGGAAAAATTGAGCTTAGGGTTTATACCGAAAAGCATTTACAGGATATTATGATATTCCCCGATGTTAAGAGCAAATCAATAAGGATTACTGCCAATACAACTGGCAGTTCCGGCGGACAAGTTACTGTTTCAGCACAAAGCTATAATACGCAAATAAAACACTGCGTTCAGCCTAAAGTTTTTGAATATACCGAGAACCGTTTGGATGCGGTATACAATATGGGCGAAAACGCTCTGCTTTGGGACGAGCACAACCCTAATCTCTATAAAATTACACTTGCAATAGGCGAAGACAAAACCGAAATTACCATTGGATTGCGGCAATTTCAAACTGACGGGGACAAGTTTTCTGTCAATGGCAAAAAAGTTTTTCTCCGAGGAAAGCATGACGGTATGATTTTCCCGAAAACAGGTTTTGCTCCAACTGATATAGATTCGTGGCTTGCAGTAATGGAAACTTCAAAAAGCTATGGAATAAACCACTACCGTTTTCATACATGCTGTCCTTCGGAGGCTGCCTTTGAAGCTGCCGATATGCTGGGAATTTATTTGCAGCCTGAACTTCCCTTTTGGGGAACGATAACCGTTGATGGTGAAGAAAATCACAATCCCGAGGAGCAGCAGTTTCTAATTGATGAAGGCTTCCGAATACTTAAAACCTATGGAAACCACCCGTCATTTTGCATGATGTCACTGGGAAATGAGCTTTGGGGCTCGAAAGAAAAGTTAAACGAGATTTTGGATAAATACAAAACATTTGATAATCGACACCTCTATACTCAAGGTTCAAACAATTTTCAATGGTGTCCTTGCATTTTGGAAAACGACGACTTTTTTGTTGGTGTAAGGCTTTCAAAGGAAAGACTTTTGAGAGGCTCATATGCTATGTGCGACGCTCCACAAGGTCACGTTCAAACGCAAAAGCCTTCTGCAAATACGGATTATGATAATGCTGTATACGACAAAGGCTTAAAAAACTCCATAGATAGTGAAATCCAAATACAATACGAAACAGGGGTTAAAACCGTAAAGGCTCAGGAAAGCGATAATGATTTTTATCCCAACATTCCCATTATAACTCACGAAATCGGTCAATATGAAACTTATCCAAACTTTAAAGAAATTAAAAAATATACTGGCTCAATTAAAGCAAAAAACCTTGAAACTTTTCGTGAACGTTTGACCGAAAAAGGAATGCTGAATCAGTCTGAGGATTTTTTCTATTGTTCTGGACAGCTTGCTGCGCAGTGCTATAAGCAAGAGCTTGAAGCAGCCTTCCGTTCCAAAAGCATAGCAGGCTTTCAACTTCTGGATATACAGGATTTCAGCGGACAAGGTACGGCACTTGTGGGAATTTTAGACGCATTTATGGAGAACAAGGGCATAGTTTCTGCAAAAGTCTGGCGTGGCTTTTGCTCCGACTCCGTTTTAACTGCGAAATTTGATTCATTTATCTATGAAGAAAATCAAACCTTTTCCGCAGATATTTCCCTTACATACTTTGGTGCAAGCACAAAAGAATATAAGGACTTATTATGGAGAATATCTGATGAACAGGGGAATCTCCTCTACTGCGGACATGAAATGATTCATATTTCAAATGGACAAAATTACTTTGATATATGTAAAATCAATGTTTCTCTTCCGGCGTGTTCAAAACCAAAAAAGCTAAAGCTAACATTAAAATCGGATAAATTAAATATAGAAAATTATTATGAAATTTATGTCTATCCAAAGATAGAACTTCCTGACTTCAACCAATTTTATATTTTTGAATCGCTAAACAATAAAGCAAAAGAAGCATTAAAAAATGGCAAACGCATACTCCTGATTCGCAATCCTCAACAAGTTAAAAATACAATACAAGGCTGTTACTGCACAGATTTCTGGTGCTATCCCATGTTCAAAAGCATATCTCAAAGCATGGGAAAGCCTGAACCTATTGGCACAATGGGGTTGCTTATACAAAATAATCACCCTGCACTGGCACAATTTTTATGCGAGAAATTTACCACTCCACAGTGGTGGGAAATAGTGACTAATTCATGTTCGGAAATTTTGGATGAAGATCATGAAGATAAAAATATAATCATACAGACCATTGATAATTTTGAACGCAATCACCGTTTGGGACTTTTATATGAGTACTCCTGTTACGGAGGACAGGTTGTTGTATGCAACTGCGATATAGAAAAGCTGAAACAAAGCATTGAGGGACGACAATTTATATACTCGCTTTTGAGTTATATAGACAGGTATGAACACTAAAAAAGCGGTAACCCTTTACGGGTTACCGCTTTAAGTTTTGCAGAAAAGCAATT
>CAMWVM010000107.1 GCA_947177715.1 uncultured Ruminococcus sp. | reverse complement strand
GTCAGCTGAAGCTGACCTTGCCACGTTGAAAACGGGCAAGCCCTTATTTGAACAACACCATTTGAAAAGGTGGTAATTAAAACGAAACTAACACAAAATAATGCGCCTGTTTATGAGGCGTTGAGAAAACATAAAAGCAACAGAGTGGTACAGCTTGATGTTCCCGGTCACAAAGGTGGTCGTGGAAACAAAGAATTAAGAGATTTTTTGGGTGCCGATTGCCTCAAGGTCGATGTAAATTCTATGAAGCCTTTGGACAACCTATGTCACCCTGTTTCGGTAATTAAAGACGCTGAAATGCTTGCAAGTGATGCATTCGGCTCTAAACATACCTTTTTTATAGTAAATGGCACTACTGCGGCGGTTCAGGCAATGATTTTTGCTTCCTGCAAGGCGGGAGATAAAATAATCATGCCGAGAAATGTACACAGAAGTGCTATAAATGCTTTAGTTGTCTGCGGTGCTATACCTGTTTACGTTAATCCGGGTACAAATAAACAGCTTGGAATACCATTGGGTATGTCAGTGGAAGATGTGGAAAAGGCTATTTTGCAAAATCCTGATGCCAAAGCTGTTCTCGTCAACAATCCGACTTATTATGGAATTTGCTCTGATTTAAGAAGAATTACCGAGATCGCTCATGCACACAACATGCTTGTATTAGCTGATGAAGCACATGGCACTCATTTTTATTTTGGTGAAAACCTACCTGTATCTGCTATGGCGGCTGGGGCTGACATGGCAGCTGTAAGTATTCACAAAACAGGAGGTTCATTGACTCAATCCTCTTTTTTGCTTTGCAATAACAACATATCAGAAGGATATGTTAGACAGGTTATAAATCTTACGCAAACAACAAGCGGATCTTATCTTCTTATGGTATCACTTGACCTTGCAAGGAAAAATTTATCTCTTAACGGCAGGGAAATGTTCAAAAAAACTGTTGATTACGCTGCTTATGCCAGAGAAGAGATAAATAAAATCGGCGGATACTATGCTTTTGGTGATGAGCTGATTAATTACAAGGATATTTATGATTTTGACAGAACAAAGCTTTCTGTTCATACGAGAGCAATGGGCTTGGCCGGAGTTGAGGTTTATGATATACTCAGGGACGACTATGATATTCAGATTGAATTTGGTGATATAGGAAATATTCTTGCTATTGTTTCTGCCGGTGACAGAGAATTGGAGATTGAACGCTTTATTTCTGCTTTGTCTGAAATCAAGAGGCTATATGGTAAGGATTCGTCAGGTCTTTTTGACCATGAGTACATTAATCCTAACGTTGTGCTTGCTCCTCAGCAGGCATTTTACAGCAACAAAAAATCTGTAGCAATAGAAAAATCCTGCGGAATGATTTGCGGAGAATTTGTTATGTGTTATCCTCCGGGTATACCAATTCTTGCTCCGGGTGAAAGAATAACGGCAGAGATACTTGATTATATTTCATACTGCAAGGAAAAAGGATGTTTCATGACTGGAACAGAAGATATGGATATTAATTATATTAACGTTGTTGTATAGAATAATAAGAAAGGAAAGCAATATGGACTTATGGTTCACTGAAAATCATACGGAAAATGTTCGATTTTCATTTAAAATAAAAAAACAGCTTTATTCTGCAAAAAGCTATTATCAGCAAATAGATGTGTTTGATACTTTTGAGTTTGGAAGGGTATTGGCACTTGACGGATATCTAATGCTGACAGAAAAAGACGAATATATATATCATGAAATGGTTACGCATGTTCCAATGGCAGTTAATCCAGAGATTAAAAATGTTTTGATTATTGGTGCAGGTGATGGCGGAACACTTCGTGAAATTTGCAGATACAAACATATTGAAAAAATCGATATGGTGGAAATAGATGAACAGGTAGTGGATGTGTGTAAAGAATTTTTGCCGCAGACAGCTTGCTGTTTTGATGATCCAAGGTTAAATCTTTTTGTTGCTGACGGTCTTAAATTTGTAAGACAAAAAAGCAATGCGTATGATTTGATTATTGTGGATTCTACTGATCCTTTCGGACCGGGTGAGGGATTGTTTACAAAAGAGTTTTACGGTAATTGTTTTAAAGCTTTGACTGACAAGGGCATACTTATAAATCAGCACGAGAGCACGTACTATGATTCTTATGTCGATATGGTAAAACGTACACATAAGCGTATAGGAAGTTCTTTTCCTGTAGCAATGGTTTTTCAGACTCATATTCCCACATATCCGTCAGGACAGTGGTTGTTTGGTTTTGCTTCTAAAAATCTGCATCCTATACATGATTTGCAGGAAGAAAAATGGAAAGAGTTCGGATTGAAAACTAAGTATTATAATACAGAGCTTCATAAAGGCTGTTTTGCACTTCCTAACGATGTTATGGAGGTTTTGAACGATGAATAAAAATATCCATACATTTATCGGATGTGATTGTGATTATGTGGACTCTAAAATTGTGATTTTCGGTGCTCCGTATGACAGCACAACCAGCTTTCGTCCGGGAACTCGTTTTGGTCCTTCTGCTATGAGAAATGAGAGTTTCGGCATTGAAACATACTCTCCGTATCAGGATAAGGATTTACTTGATATTAATGTATTTGACAGCGGAGATTTGGAGTTGATTTTCGGAACTCCTGAAAAAGCCTTAAATGATATAGAAAATACAGCTGATGAGATTTTAAATGATGGTAAAATTCCTTGCATGATTGGCGGAGAGCATCTTGTTACTTTGGGAGCTGTGAGAGCGGCGTCCAAGAAATACAGCAATCTTCATATTGTGCATTTTGACGCTCATGCAGATTTACGGGAAGATTATCTTGGAGAAAGATTTTCCCATGCCTGCGTAATGCACAGATGCCATGATATATTAGGTGATGATAAGATATATCAATTTGGTATTAGAAGCGGTGATAGGGAAGAATTTCAGTTCGCAAAAGAACACACACAGATGCAGAAATTTAATTTTGACGGATTGAAAGAAGCAGTTGATAAAATTGGACAAAATCCTGTGTATTTTACATTGGATTTGGACGTTCTTGATCCCTCACAGTTTCCTGGTACGGGTACACCGGAAGCAGGGGGAGTAACATTTATACAGCTTATGGAGGCTATTAAAGAGGTATCAAAGCTGAATATTGTAGGATTTGATGTAAATGAGCTTTGCCCTGTTTATGATCAGAGCGGTGCTTCAACGGCATTAGCTTGTAAATTGCTAAGAGAGATTCTTTTATATTTTTATAGATAATTAATTCTGAAAGGAAGTTGATTGATATGGGAAGAGCATTGATAATAGGTGCAGGCGGAGTTGCAGGTGTTGTAATTCACAAGTGTTGTCAAAATAGCGAGGTATTTACGGATATTTGTATTGCAAGCAGAACAAAATCAAAATGTGATAAATTTAAGGAAGAATTGCAGGATAAAACAAAAACTAATATTACAACAGCTCAGGTTGATGCAGACAATGTTCCTGAACTTGTAGCATTGATTAAGGAATACAAGCCCGATGTGGTAATAAATGTGGCTTTACCTTATCAGGATTTGCATATAATGGACGCTTGTCTGGAATGTAAGGTTGATTATGTTGACACTGCAAACTATGAGCCTGAGGATACGGCAAAATTTGAGTATTCATGGCAGTGGGCATATAGGGAGAAATTCGAAAAGGCAGGTATCACTGCATTGTTGGGTTCGGGTTTTGATCCTGGAGTAACAGGTGTTTTTTCTGCATATGCTCAAAAGCATTATTTTGATGAGATTAACTATATAGATATTCTTGACTGTAACGGCGGTGACCATGGTTATCCCTTTGCTACTAATTTCAATCCTGAAATTAACATCCGTGAAGTTTCTGCAAAAGGTTCTTATATCGAAAACGGTGAATGGGTTGAAACCGAACCGATGGAAATTAAGAGAGTATATAATTTTGATGAAGTAGGCGAAAAGGATATGTATCTTCTTCACCACGAAGAACTTGAATCTCTTGCTCTTAACATTAAAGGAATTAAGAGAATAAGATTTTTTATGACATTCGGTCAGAGCTACCTTACTCATCTTAAATGCCTTGAGAATGTAGGTATGACTTCAATAGAGCCTATTATGTTTGAGGGAAAAGAGATAGTACCTCTTCAATTCTTGAAAGCAGTTCTGCCTGATCCCGCAACTTTAGGACCTCGTACCAAGGGTAAAACGAACATAGGCTGCATTTTCCAAGGAAAGAAAGACGGCAAGCCAAGAAATTATTATGTTTATAATGTTTGCGACCACGAAGAATGCTATAAAGAAGTAGGTTCTCAGGCTGTTTCATATACCACAGGTGTTCCTGCAATGATTGGAGCGATGATGCTTATGACTGGTAAGTGGAAGAAGCCTGGTGTTCATAACATTGAAGAATTTGATCCAGATCCTTTTATGGAGGCACTCAACAAATGGGGACTTCCATGGAAAGAAAATTTTGATCCTGTTTTGGTTGATTAATGAGATTTTATTAAGTAGGTTTATATGAAAAAAAGTACTAAAAAATTAATTGCTCCCATAGTAATAGTAACAATATTGTGTCTTTATTACCTGGGAATCGGAATATTCTTTTTATGCATAGACGGTGCATCGTTAATTGTAAGGCTGTTGGCAGTAATTATACCGTCAGTTTTAACTGCTGTTTCTCTGGCAGTTCTTTTTCAGAGAATAATTGAAATTAGAAAGGGCGAGGAAGATGATCTTAGTAAATACTGATTATATTTCAGGAAAAACACTTGAAATGCTTGGGTTGGTAAAGGGTTCGACAATTCAAACAAAAAATGTTGGAAGAGATATTATGCAAAGCTTTAAAAATCTTGTTGGGGGAGAGCTTAAAGCATATAATGAAATGATGAATGAAGCAAGGGCGCTTGCTACTAAAAGAATGGTGGAAGAAGCTGAAAAATACGGTGCTGACGCTATTGTAAACATAAGATATGCTTCATCTGCAATAGCAGCAGGTGCTGCTGAAGTTATTGCATATGGCACAGCTGTGAAATTTTTGGAAGAGTAATATTTGGGAGTGTATTGATGTTTGATATTTCAAAATTGAAAACACCATGTTATGTAACAGATGAAAACTTGCTTTTGCGTAATTTGAAAATACTTGACCATGTTCGTAAAGAAACTGGGTGTAAAATTCTTTTGGCACAAAAAGCTTTTTCTATGTATTCTGTTTATCCGTTGCTTTCAAAATATTTAGATGGTACAACAGCCAGCGGACTTTTTGAGGCAAATCTTGGCAGGGAAGAATTTGACGGCGAGGTTCATGTATTTTCACCAGCTTATAAACAAACGGAAATGGAACGGCTTGTGAAAATTTCTGATCATATTGTGTTCAACAGTTTTCGCCAATGGGAAAAATACCGTGATTTAGTTAAAAGCTGCGGTCGAGGTATTTCCTGTGGCATAAGGGTGAACCCTGAGTATTCGGAAATTGAAACCGAGATTTATAATCCATGTGCTAAGAATTCAAGGCTGGGTGTAACTGCGGAGCAGTTTGATGAGTCAATGCTTGACGGAATAGATGGTTTACATTTTCATACGATGTGTGAACAAGGTGCAGAAACACTGAAACGTACATTGCCTCACTTTGAAGAGAGGTTTGGCAGATATTTATACGATATGAAATGGGTGAATTTCGGCGGCGGACATCACATAACAAGAGATGATTACAATGTTGATTTGCTTATTGAATGCATTAAATATATAAGCGGCAAATATAATGTTCAAGTTTACCTTGAACCGGGAGAAGCTGTTGCACTGAATGCTGGATTTCTTGTAACTGAAGTGCTTGACGTGGGCAATAATGGTATGGATTTAGCAATCGTTGATACTTCGGCAGCATGCCACATGCCTGATGTACTTGAAATGCCATATCGTCCGTTTATAATAGGCTCAGGAAAAGCATGGGATAAGCCTTATACTTATCGTTTAGGCGGCCCGACCTGTCTGGCAGGAGATA
>CAMWVM010000106.1 GCA_947177715.1 uncultured Ruminococcus sp. | reverse complement strand
TGATATATATATCACTCTTTCAGGAGATAGTTTTGCAAGAGAACAAAGAAAATTTTTGCTTGCACCGGCACGAGGAGGATCCAAGATAACTACGTCAGCTTTTTCGTTTTTCTTAGCGTATTCATCCATGAATTGTCCGGCGTCACAATTATAAAAGGTTATATTTTCAAGATTATTAAGTTTTGCATTAGCGACTGCATCCTTGCAAGCTGTTTTATTTAATTCTGCTCCGATAACCTTTTTTACATGTGAGGCACATATTATGCCTATTGTTCCTGTACCGCAGTATGCGTCTATAACTACATCCGTATTTTTTAATTGTGCATTATTTATTGCAATATTGTATAACTTCTCAGTTTGAATCGGATTAACTTGATAAAACGATTGAGATGATATTCTGAATTTACATCCGCAAATTACATCCTCTATATAACCTTTTCCAAACAAAACATATTCTTTGGTTCCTAAAGTTAGTGGCATAGGATTTGTGCAAACATTATGGACTATTGTTGTTATTTCAGGACATTTCTTTATTATAGCGTTGACAAATTGCTTTTTTGATGGAAATACGGGAGTTGAAGTAACAATACACAGCATAATTTCTTCTGTATGCAGACTATTTTTGACTAAAACATGACGCACAAGCCCTTTGCCTGTTTTCTCATCAAACGGCATGATTTTAAAAGACTTCATAAGAAGTTTAAATGCAGAAACGATTTTTTGTGATTCTTTACTTTCCAATTTACAATCATCTACTGCGACTATATTACCAGATGAAGATTGGTATACTCCTGAGAGAATTTCATTCTTTTTGATTTTTCGAAAGACTGTTTGCACTTTATTTCTATAATTATATGGTTTTTCCATAGGGATAATCGGTTCTACTTTTGCGAACTTAGAAAGCATACGTTCAGCTTTTTGCTGTTTCCACTGAATTTGTTCATCATATGGCATATCAAGCTGACAGCCGCCGCATTTCTTAAAATGTTTGCACATTTTTTTATGGTTAACTTCATGATTATTCATCGCATTTCACTTCCATTAAACTAATATTTAAAGCATATCATATTAATTATCCAATGTCAAATTGACTATATTTAAATCAATAATTTATATAATTAGTCAATTTACATTCTTTTTTCTTTATGATATACTAAACTAAAATCCTCTACTTTATAGATTTTGATTTGAAAGGATGAGATTATATGATGAAGATTTTCAAGCACAAGCAATTTATTTCAATTCTATTAATGCTGAGTATGCTTTTTACTGTTTTTCCACAAAGTGTTTTCTCTGCAAACTCCAATTCTGATATATATGAAGCAGAAAATGCTGTCCTTTCAGGCAGCGGTGTTAGTGTAAGAAACGATTCTGATGCTTCCGGCGGAAAAGTTGTAGGACAATTTAACAATTCAAACAGCAAAGTAACTTTTTCCGTAACGTTAGATGAATCAAATTATTATGATATCATTGTAAACAGCAAAGGCATAGGATCAGATAAAATTAATAACTTAGAAGTTAATAATTCAAAAGTAGGTACTTTTACGTCAATAAATAATGTTTATTCTGAATATACAGTAAGTCAGGTATATTTGCACGAAGGTGAAAACAGCATTGCCATAACTAAAAGCTGGGGATATATCTATCTTGATTATATTAAAGTTGTAAGAAATGATATTAATACCGCTTCTAAATATGAAGTTTCAAAAGAACTAATAAATCCTAACGCAACAGATTCTGCAAAACGTTTGATGAGCTTTATTTGCGACAACTACGGAAAAAACGTTATTTCAGGACAAAATTGTGATGATGGAATTAACGGAAGCGAATTTAAAGCAATAAAAAATGCAACTGGCAAAACTCCTGCAATGCTGGGAATGGATTTAATGAGATACACCCCCTGCCGTGTTGCAAGAGGCGATAAGAGCTATACAGTTGAAAGAGCTATTGAATTTTCAAATGCGGGAGGAATAGTAGAAATTCACTGGCACTGGAATGCTCCTGACAGTTATTTGAAATCAGGTACAGATGATAATGGAAACCCAAGATGGTGGGGAGGATTTTATACCAGTAACACAGATTTTGATATTGAAAAAGTCATGAATGGTCAAGACATCAACGGCTATAATACATTGATATCTGATATTGATGCGATTGCAGTTCAACTTAAAAGACTTCAATCAGCAGATGTTCCAGTGCTATTCAGACCGCTTCATGAAGCAAGCGGCGGATGGTTCTGGTGGGGTGCAAAAGGTGCTGACGCATACTTAGATTTGTGGAAACTATTATATGATCGTTTAACCAATTATCATGGTCTTAATAATCTTATTTGGGTATGGAACGGTCAAAGCGCTTCATGGTATCCAGGTGACAATTATTGCGACATAGTGGGTGAAGACATTTATCCCGGAACACATCAATACGCTCCTCAATCCACTAAGTTTTTAGAAGTATCAAATTATTCTGATGAAAACAAAGTCGTTGCACTTACAGAAAATGGTTGTCTTTTTGATATTGATCAGGCATTAGATGCAGGCACAGTATGGAGCTGGTTCTGCACATGGGGCGGAAACTTTGCAGTAAGCGGAAGTTCCATATCTACGCAATACACTGAACTTGATATGTGGAAGAAAGTATTTCAGCATGAGAACGTTATCACACTCGATGAGTTACCGGATTTAAAAAATTACCCTATTGATATTCCTGTAACAGGAACACCTGAACACATTTCAACTAACCTAACATTAACAGGAATAGTAGGAGCAAATACATACTTTACAGTACCTGACGGATATATAAACAACAATTATAAAGTGGAAGCAGTATTTAGCGGAAGCGATGTAGACACGATAAGAGTTGCACTTGACAAAAATAATACCAAAACAATAAACGGTCAAAAAACATATGTATTTACTCTTCCTATAAAGTCTTGTGACATGTCTAAGAGATATAGTGCAAAACTTATTGTAAGCACAGCAAGCGGAACGCAGGTAGCAGCAACTTCCTCATTAACGGTAAAGCTAAACTCATTTGCCGCATCAATGGGCAGTATAGGAAATACAGCGGAAAAAGCATTTGCGAAAGCAATGCAAACATATGGATATTATTCACAGAAGATGTTTAATACAACAGATAGCCTTCCAACGATAACACTGGAAGATTTAAGCGATGTAACTTATAGGACAGTACGGAATTATTCATCATCAACAATAGCATATAACGGCACTAAAAAAGGAAGCATCTCTGGAACATCATTATACCTTGACTCAGGTACAGGAATAAGAAGCTATATAACAGGTATGTCAGATGTTGATGTAAACAATCTTTATATGCAGTACACAGCAAATGGAGTAACAGAAAGAGTAAAGGTGAAATATTCAACAGAAAAACAGTCATACTATGGAGAGATTTCTGATATTTCAGCAGATAAACTATCCACAATGTATGATATTTGCTTCTGTGAAGAAACAAAACAGATAACTGATACAACAAGATATGGTGCATACTCATACATTTACTCAACATTGAGAACAGATGCAACAGTAGATAACCAGAACCTTGTAAAGGCTCTTTACAAATATTCAGTAGCTGCTGAAGCACTTATAAGATAACAAACTAAATCAATTCTGCAGACAGGTTTCAAGCCTGTCTGTTTTTATGTAAAAAATTCTGAAATCAAAATATAAACAAAAGTCAATATTAGTGATATACTAAACAAACCATTTATAATCATAACAATTATTATTATGGCGAAAGCTATAATAAAAAGAATTCTGATTAATTTGCAGGCAGGCGAATCATTTAAAACATTTGATATAATTCTTCCACCGTCAAAGTATTTCACCGGCATTAGGTTAAACAATCCAAAAAACAAATTTGCTGACGCAAAATAAGTAAACTTTTTAAATATTAAAACAGATATACAACAGAGAAGGATATTAACGGCACATCCTGCAAACAGAATTATTGTTTCCGCACCAGCAGACAGAAGTTTCTCATTGCTGTTTTTTATTTTTATTCCACCTCCGTATAGGACTATTTCATTTGGAGATTGTGAAAACAAATACATACATAAAAGATGACCTGCTTCATGCAGCATACAGCATATCAGTGCCATTATTAAATCATATGCTATTGTATTTTGCCACAAAGAAATAAGTGCAATAACTGCAAAAAAACTGAAATGAATTTTAATTTTGGTTTGAAATATATCAAATGAAATCATAATATCACCATTAAATTTTATGCTTGTACTTATTTATTATTCATATTTATATAAAAAATAGCTCTCACAAATTGTGAGAGCCTAAAAAATCAGCATCCGCAGTCATCTTTTTTTATTTTAAAAATCATTCGTAAAATACCTGACAGTACTTTAGGACTTTTTACTACTACAACTTTCATAAGTAAAACCTCCAAAAATGTAATACTACATATTATGCATTTTCGGAAATATTGTTAATCATTTTAGACTGTACAACTAATAATTTACCGGATTTAAAAGAAATACTTGCATTTTCTTGAATTATGATATTTGAAACTCCTAAAGGAAAATGGTTAGATAAAGTGATATTATCGGTAATATATTTTGTTCCTTTTAACGTTAAACCATTTACATCATCAGTATATGAAAACAATGACAAAGAATAATTGTCTTTATACTTAAATTCATAATCCCCGGGATTAAGCAAAGTAACTCGTTCACATTCAGAAATCAAATTTCCCACAGCCCTGTTCTCAGCTATAAAAGAAAGTGCCTGAACATTACTGAACATGTGGTCAAAACGACCGCCAAAAGCTCCATATATATCAATTTGCTTATAACCTCTGTTTAATGCCTTCTTGACAGCCAGCATTAAATCTGTATCATCTTTTTCTTTTGGAAAAATAAATTTTTCATTAATATTCTCAGGGATAAATCCGAGAGAATCATAATCACCTATAATGATATCAGGTTCAATACCTGCTTTTTTTGCATAAATATAACCGCTGTCAGCACAGATAACAAAAGATTTTTTTACTTCATTGATGTCTATAAATGAAAAATCTTTATCTATTTCACCGCCGGTGAAAATTACACATTTTCTCATTATCTATGCTCCCATTCTTTAAGATGTTTTGCATCTTCATACATAGCGATATAATTATCATGACGTGTTTTAGGTATATCTCCATTGCAAACTGCTTTAATAACGGCACACCCATTTTCCTTAGTGTGACTGCAATCCTGAAATTTGCATTTTCCAAAAAACGGTCTGAACTCAACAAAACATTCAGCAAGCTCGTCTTTCAAAATTATATCATATCTATTAGTATCAAATGATGAGAATCCCGGTGTATCGGCAATGTAACCGCCATCTTGCAGCTTATAAAGCTGAACATGGCGAGTAGTATGCTTTCCTCTTCCGAGTTTCTGACTGATTTCATTGGTTGCTAAGTTCAATTCAGGAAATATATTATTTAACAGAGATGACTTCCCTACTCCTGTATTCCCTGTAAATGCTGAAATTTTATTTAATAATGCTTTTTTGACTTCTTCAGCACCAATTCCTGAAATATTATCAACCTGAAAAACTTTTATGCCGCACTTTTCATATATTGTTGAAAATGGTTTAAAATCTTCTTTATCTATCTTAGTAAACACTACTATAGGTTCAATATTTTTATGCTCAGCTACAGCAATAAACTTATCAAGAAGCAAAAGATTAGGCTGCGGCTCACATGTGGAAACAACGAAAACCAATACATCAAGATTAGCCAGGGGAGGTCTTATTATGACTGATTTTCTATCTAATATTTTCTCAATAACAGGGGTATTTTCATTAAAAGAGAATTCAACCTTATCTCCACACAGAGGTGACACTCCATTTTTTCTGAAAATTCCTCTTGCTTTACATTCATATACACCTTCGGGAGCTTCTACTGTGTAGATGCCCCCGATTGCTTTTATAATAATTCCGTTCATAATGCTCATGGTACCATAGCATCTGATGATTGATCTTCATTAACTTCGGCAGTTGATTCTTC
>CAMWVM010000105.1 GCA_947177715.1 uncultured Ruminococcus sp. | reverse complement strand
GCTCACCAAGTATCATAGGTACACAATAGGTACTGAATTTTACTTGGTAATTAATATCAAAATTATCAATAGCTTTTATAAGACCAACGACTCCTACTTGAAATAAATCGTCAGCGGATTCTCCACGACTTACAAAACGCTGCAGAACGCTGAGAACAAGACGTAAGTTGCCGTTGATAAGCTGTTCTCGTGCCTTTTTGTCGCCTTCCTTTGCACGCTTTAAAAGCGCCATTTTCTCTGATTCTTTAAGGACTATAAGATCATCGGTATTAACACCGCTGATTTCAACTTTATTATACTGCATACTAACTCCTAATTCTTTGATAACATAATTATTACCAAATGAGTTGTTAGGTATGCAGTATTTTTATATGAAAAATTTAGCAGTAACCAATGTGTAATAAATACTAAAACACTGTTTGACTATCCATATATGGAATATACGCTTTTATCTCAGCATATTTTCTCAAGATTTTTTCTTATATGCTTTATTATTCGTTTTTCAAGCCGTGAAATGTATGACTGTGAGATCCCCACAACATCTGCTACTTGTTTTTGAGTCATTTCTTTACCGTTAAGCAATCCAAAACGCATTTCCATGATTTGTTTTTCTCTTGTACTAAGTTTACTAATTTCTTTTCTCAGCAGATCCTTTTCTACTTGACTTTCAATACCTTTGTTTACAGTGTCATCATCAGTGCCTAGAATATCTGATAAAAGCAATTCATTTCCGTCCCAGTCAATATTCAGCGGTTCGTCGATGGATATTTCATTTCTGTATTGGGTTGATTTGCGAAGAAACATTAATATCTCGTTTTCAATGCATCTTGAAGCATATGTTGCAAGCTTAATGTTTTTGTCAGGACAAAAAGTCTTTACAGCTTTTATCAGACCTATTGAACCTATTGAAATCAAATCTTCAATTCCCACTCCTGTGGATTCAAATTTTTTCGCTATGTAAACTACAAGCCTTAAATTATGAACTATAAGAAGTTCTCTTGCTTTTTTTTCATCTGTTTTTATTAACTCAAATGCTTTTTGTTCATCTTCTTTTGAAAGAGGCGGCGGAAGTGAGTCTGCGCCGTTTATGTAATCAACAGTATCAATTTCCTTCAAAAATCTTCGTGACAAAATAATGCTTAGTTTTAATTTTAGGTCGTTGAAAATGTTCATAGTTATATTAATCCTTTCTGTGTGAATGATGATTATTGCAGAAGACAAGGGTTGAAAATTGCCCGTGACTTATTTTTGCCATTATGAATTATACCAACACAGCATTTTAATAATTTAGTTTTGCCGCTGCTGTCTGTAATAGTAACGCTCCCTTTGGATGTTACAGGCATTACACCTTCTCCCACAACAGTGGAATAAGGAGTAACATGGAAGCTGCCTAACGGATAAGAGCTTTCATTATCAAGATTAAAATGCTCAAAAAGCTCTTTTGAATAGAATATTACAATTGGCATTCCTGTAAAAACGTCGCATAGCTTGTTTCCGCTATCGGCTATTGCTGGAAGCTCAATTTCATAATTACCGATTGAATAGGTTGCTTTATATTTTTCTGCAGCATTGAATTTTCGTCGCAATAGCCATTCGTATACTGAAATGATTCCATAAATCGTAACAGCCGCAATTACAAGATGAATAAGAGATATATCAAAGTAAATGGTATAGTTTTTTACATATATGATTCTGCTGTCTGTGATTTGCCATAATAAAAGAGAAACTCCTGCAAAAATAAGTTCAATGAAAAAGTAAAGAAATATGTATTTAGCAAAATCCTTAGGTTTTCTTATATTAAAAGCTATAAAAACTATCAATCCGATTAATATAAATTTTACAGTAGTCAGTGCACATGATTGTATAAATCCTTGGGTATTAACAGCTACTATTAGTGATGAAATTCCTCCGGTCAAGCTGCTTATAACAATACGAACTCTGCTGATTTTTGAATGAGTAATCCTGCTTATGCACTGAAGATATACCATGGTCATTATGCAGTTTGTTATGATAAGGACATCAAGATAGATTTTCATTTCTAACTGTCCTCCTTTAAAATCGGCTTGTATTAATTATAAAGCGGCGGCGGTGATGATTTTGTCGATTTTGTAACACAGTAAAAAAATTAGCCAATGAACTCCTAATAAATCCATTGGCTAATTCTACTTTTTTATTTAACTTCAATGCACTTGCCTTCCACTTCTTTGTTGAGGTGTTTACAAATACACTCTGCAACCTGTTTTTGCAAAATTGGTGTATATTTTTTCTTCTAATAGTAGGGAAGCAGCTTAGGTGTCCCATATTAAACTGTGAAATATGTATTGTGCATAAAAAGTATGGGCGACCTGTGGCCGCCCGAATAATTAATAATTTTACACTTAACGTATAGTTAGTCTTCAAAAAATGCTGAAAATGCTTTATATGCCATATAAATGTCTATTTTTGAGGTAACTTCAAACGGAGCGTGCATCGAAAGTACAGGTACGCCCACTTGCCTTCCACTTCTTTGTTGAGGTGTTTACAAATACACTCTGCAACCTGTTTTTGCAAAATTGGTGTATATTTTTTCTTCTAATAGTAGGGAAGCAGCTTAGGTGTCCCATATTAAACTGTGAAATATGTATTGTGCATAAAAAGTATGGGCGACCTGTGGCCGCCCGAATAATTAATAATTTTACACTTAACGTATAGTTAGTCTTCAAAAAATGCTGAAAATGCTTTATATGCCATATAAATGTCTATTTTTGAGGTAACTTCAAACGGAGCGTGCATCGAAAGTACAGGTACGCCCACATCTATTACGTCCATATCAAGATTAGCTATATATTGTGCAACGGTTCCACCGCCGCCCATGTCAACCTTTCCAAGCTCTCCCGTCTGCCAGATTATATTGTTTTTGTCAAACAACCTGCGAACTCTGCCTACAAATTCTGCTGATGCGTCTGAAGTGCCTGATTTTCCTCTTGAACCTGTGAATTTTGTAGCCACAACGCCGTAGTTAATCTTTGAGGCGTTTCTTGCCTCGGTTACATCAGGAAATGTTGGGTCAACAGCAGCATTTACGTCAGCGGATAAGCACTGTGAAGCAGAAATAACATTATATCCGTCAAGTCCGTATGTTTTTGCAAGATTTGATATAAAGTATGGAAGATAAGAGCTGTTAAGTCCTGTGTTTCCGTCGCTTCCTGTTTCTTCTTTATCAGTAAGAACAGTCATGCAAGTGTGCTTTGGATTTTTGCATTTCAGTATAGCTTCAAGAGCAGTGTAAGCGCAAACTCTATCATCTTGACCATATGCGCCTACCATGCTTCTGTCAAATCCTACATCACAAGCTTTAAATTGAGGTACGGCTTCCAGTTCAGCAGAAATAAAATCGTCCTCAACAATTCCGTATTTTTCATTGAGAATAGCCATTATATTAAGTTTTACTTTGTTTGAAATCTTATCATCTTTAAATGGACGTGAACCAACAAGAATATTAAGTTCTTCGCCTTTGATAAGTTCAGCAGAAGTTCTCTTCATTTGTGCTGTAGCCAAATGAGGGAGCAAATCTGTTACACAGAATACCGGGTCGTTTTTGTCCTCGCCAATATTCACGGTAACGGTTTCTCCGTCAGCTTTAACAATAACTCCGTGTAGAGAAAGTGGAATTGCTGTCCATTGATATTTTTTAATACCGCCATAATAATGTGTTTTAAATAATGCAATTTCCTGATCTTCATATAGGGGATTCTGTTTTAAATCAAGTCTTGGTGAATCAATGTGTGCAGCAGCGAGGCGTATGCCGTCTGAAAGAGGTCTTTTTCCCATTACAGTAAGAATCACAGCTTTTCCACGATTTACAAAATAAAATTTATCTCCAACAAGAATATTAAGTTCTTCGCCTTTGATAAGTTCAGCAGAAGTTCTCTTCATTTGTGCTGTAGCCAAATGAGGGAGCAAATCTGTTACACAGAATACCGGGTCGTTTTTGTCCTCGCCAATATTCACGGTAACGGTTTCTCCGTCAGCTTTAACAATAACTCCGTGTAGAGAAAGTGGAATTGCTGTCCATTGATATTTTTTAATACCGCCATAATAATGTGTTTTAAATAATGCAATTTCCTGATCTTCATATAGGGGATTCTGTTTTAAATCAAGTCTTGGTGAATCAATGTGTGCAGCAGCGAGGCGTATGCCGTCTGAAAGAGGTCTTTTTCCCATTACAGTAAGAATCACAGCTTTTCCACGATTTACAAAATAAAATTTATCTCCCTCGCCGTATTTTTTGCCCTGCTCATATTTTTCAAAACCGCATTTTTCAGCCATTGCAACTGTTTCAACAACAGCCTCACGCTCGGTTTTAGCTTTGTCGAGAAAAGATTTGTATCCTTCAGAAAATTTATCAGCTTTTTTTAGTTTATCATCACTTAAAATAAGACCGCCGTTTTTATGATTAGAAATTAATTTCTCTTCCAGTTTTTCAGCCTGTGATTTTTCAGTTTTCTTGTCCATTGTAAATTTCCTCCTCAGTTTTTTCTTTATATTTATTATAAGCAGTTTTCACTTTATATATGTAATTTGCCGTAACGTCTGACGGAACATCCTCAAGGCTAAAGTTTTCGGGATCAACAGTTCCATCGTCAATCCAGCCGTCAACAGCTCCCATTCCGCCGTGATAAGCCGCCGCCGTAAGTTCATAGGAATTATATTTATCATATAAATATTTTAGCATATAACTGCCGTACTCTATATTAAGTTCGGGATCATACATGTCATCGTAGGTATGTTCCCGGGTATCGTCAAGTCTAAACTTGACCCAGTCATATGCGTCTTCCATAAGCTGCATAAGTCCTCTTGCTCCAACATCTGAAGTAGCGTCGGGATTAAAATGACTTTCTGTATTTATTACCGCATATATGAACCTTGGATCAATATCGAATTCCTTTGAGTATTTAATTACATATTCCTCATATTTTGTGGGATAAGTGAAAGCATTTGGACTAAATTCCTTAGCTTTTTCCGAGATGTAATCAAAATGATGAAAAATCAAAACTGCAGCCAGTATCAAAAATAATATAACAAAAGGAGCTTTTTTGATACGGGTTTTATTCTTCTTTTTCCTTTTAGCCATTGAATCTCCTCTTAATTTTTTCAATTATTTCTTCGCATTGCATAACAGCAAAATTCTTGTCCTTATTGTTTTCAATAATAAAATCCGAATGTTCTATAAAAAACTGTTCTGTCTTTTGAGAATCAAATCTGTTTTTAATTAGTTTCTGTGAAATATTATCTCTTAAAGCAATACGCTTGGCTCTGATATTTTTATCTGCAACACAGCTTATAATTATGTCACAAAGACTGTCGGCACCTGCTTCAAAAAGAGTTGGTGCATCAAGCAGAATATATTTATTTCCCAAACTTGCAAGATGCTCAATTTCATTTTTTATATCCCGAGTAATGTATGGAAAGATAGTTTTATTAAGCAAATCAAGACTTTTCCGGTCGGTGAATACTATTTTTGCAAGCTCTTGTCTGTCAAGAGCAAAATTATCATCAAAACATTCGGGAAACAATTTTGAAAGTTCTCGGTTACAGTCACTGCCTTGTTTTGTGACAACTCTGGCAATTTCATCGCAGTTAATAACGGCAAAGTCTTTAGATTTGAAAGTATTGCTCACGGTTGTTTTTCCGGCACCGCTTTGACCAGTCAGACCTGCAACTATATATTTTTTCATAATTTAATCACCTGAAATCCTGCCGATCTTAAAATTCGATTGTAAACAGCAAGACCTACACCTGTCCTATTTGGGCATCTTGCAAATACTCTTTTTGCACCTTTATTGTCCAATTCCCTAAGTACATCAAAAAGCATTTGTGCCTGTTTGATATCAGTATCTCCATATGATATAAACGGGACGTTAATACCATTCAGGTCTTTATCTGAAAAAGTCATGCACCATGTTCCATCTTCGTAATTTTCAGAAACATATTCTTTAAATTTTTTAGTGTCACTGTCTATAAGAATTACATCTGAATCTTATAAACATCTCCGAGCCC
>CAMWVM010000104.1 GCA_947177715.1 uncultured Ruminococcus sp. | reverse complement strand
TGTTGTCTCGTGGGCTCTGAGTTGTGTATAAGAGTCAGTTGTCAGACGGTGCAGGAAGCAGTAATGAAATTTCTTTTAAAAGCATGTCAATTCCTGCAAGTGTAGTGGAAGATACACATGTAACAGGAGTGATAATGCCTTCGTTCATACCCTTGTGTATGCCGTCAATAAGTTCTTTTTGTGTAAACGCTTCACCAGAGAAGAATTTTTCAAAAAGCTCCTCGTCAGTTTCGGCAACAGCTTCTGATACAGCCTCAATAAGTCCGTCAATACGATATCCCATCTTATCGGAAACTTCAGACGTCGGCATTTCAGTTTCAACAGCGTTACCGTTTTCATCATATTTATAAGCTTTCATTTCAATTAGATTTACATATGAAACAATCTGTCTGTCAGCAATAACAGGTACAACAACAGGGCAGACCGTAGGACCGAATTCTGCCTTTAGTTCAGTTAGAACATTGTTAAAGTTAGCGTTGTCATCATCAAGCTTGGTAACAACAAACATTCTTGGCTTGCCGTGTTCAACAGCATAATCATAAGCCTTGTGAGTGCCGACTTTAACTCCGGACTTTCCTGATACCGTAATCATGACACATCCGCTTGCAGAAATACCTTCAACCATACCGCTTTCATAATCAAATAATCCTGGAGTATCAAGGAGATTTATTTTAAATTCATCTTTCTCAAGGGAAGCGAGAGATGTGTAAATAGACGATTTTCTCTTTATTTCTTCTGCTGTATAGTCCGAAACAGTGTTTCCGTCAGCAACCTTGCCAAGTCTGTCAGTTGTGCCGCTCTTGAAAAGCAAAGCCTCAGTAAGCGAGGTTTTGCCTGATCCGGCGTGTCCTGCTACGCTTATATTTTTAATTTTAGTGCTGTCATATTTTTTCAAGACAGTTCTCTCCTATCTGTTATAATTTGCAGGTTTATATGTGCTAAATAACCAAAAAGTTTTAACTGCATAAAATAATTATATACTATTTTCACATAAATAGCAACCCCTCATAATAAAAAAGTATTCGTGATTATAACCAAAAATTCCAATATTTTTTTGTGTATTGACAATCTGAAGAGTTTTTTACTATCAAAAAAACGAGTATCATTGCACGCCCTAAAATTACATTTGTGATTTTGCATAAGAATTTTGAGTTGGTTTTGTGCAATGCTACAAACTTTGTTCATATTTCGTACAAAGTTGCACATTTGCGTGCAAAAAAAGCCTCAAAAAGTGCTATAAGTGAGGGGGTCTTAGCGCAGACGGCGCATGTCACGATATCAGTTCGTGTTAATTTATAGTTCGACCTCGCTGTGGTAAGTTTGCAAAATCTGTGTAGGAGACGTCACCTCGACATCCCGTTAATTATACCAAGTTTGTTTCATAATGCCCATAATACACATTCTCTTTATTGACAAACAATAACAAACGCTTTATAATTTATAAAATGATAATAAACATGATGAAAATATTCCTGAGTTTAAATATTTTAAAAACGGAGATGAAGTTATGGAGAATAAATATGTGTATAATCCAGATGATTATAAATTTGAAACACTGGGAGAATTTAAATTTTATCTTTCACGCGGAGCAAATGTTGGTTTTGAATTCAACGGTATAGATTACGGTATAGAAGGACATAATAATAGCTTTGACATTTGGATTGCATATAAAGGAGATATTGCCAATGGTCTTACTCTTGATGAGGTAATGGAGTACGAACTTGACGGTGTTAAGATTAAGGATTTAATTTTAACTGCTGTTATTACTGAAAGACCATTTTAATAAATATCAAATAATATTATTACACAGCAAAAAAATACAAGGTACATTACACTGTACCTTGTAAAAGATTATTTATTCAGTTTTTTGACTGTCAATAATATTTGCACCGTACGTCAAACGTAAAAGGCTGTCGCCTAAGTGAACGTTTTGTACAACAATGTTATCATAATCAATGCTTAAATCGTAGTGAGAAAAGTTCCAAAATGCTTTGATGCCCATGCTTACAAGCTTGTCGGCAATAGCCTGAGTGTTTACTTTTGGTATGCAGAGTACTGCAACAAAAGGCGAGTTCTCATTGCAGAATTTTTCAAGCTCGTCAGTGTGAGCAATTTTAATACCGGCAACTTCAATATCAGTCAGTTCCGGATTGATATCAAAAATGCCGATCAGCTTACAGCCTCTTGTTTCAAAGTTTATGTGAGTTGCTATGGCTCTTCCAAGATTTCCTGCTCCAATTAGTATGGTCTTGAAGTTTTTGTCTACACCTAATATTTTTCCGATTTCGCAGTGAAGGTCGTCAACATGATAACCATAACCCTGTTGTCCGAAACCACCGAAGCAGTTTAAATCCTGTCTGATTTGAGAAGCCGTAAGTTTCATTAAAGCCGATAATTCACGGGATGAAATGCGTTCAACTCCCTGTTTTTTCAGTTCTCCTAAAAATCTGTAGTAACGAGGGAGCCTCTTTATTACCGACGATGATATTGAACCGTTTTTTGGCATAGCAATGAACCTTTCTTTCATATTTATAGGCAGCACTGTCTTAAACTGTGCCGCCTGATAAAAATTTATTCTAAATTTACTTGAGTTTTAATTATCCTAAAAGAACTTTGAGTCTTTCGTTAACTTCCTTGAGGAAATCTTCAGTGTTTACTTTTTTCTTGTTTTCAAGAGTTGAGAGCAAGTATAAATCTCCTGTCATTACACCGTCTTCAATAGTCTGAATAGTAGCCTTTTCAAGCTTGTCGGCAAAGTCAACCAAATCAGGAGTTTCATCAAGCTCGCCTCTCTTACGGAGAGCACCTGTCCATGCAAAGAGAGTAGCAACTGAGTTCGTGGAAGTTTCTTCGCCTTTAAGATGCTTGTAATAGTGACGCTGAACTGTTCCGTGAGCAGCTTCATATTCATATACGCCGTCCGGAGAAACAAGAACAGATGTCATCATTGCCAAAGAGCCGTAAGCCGTAGCAACCATGTCTGACATAACGTCGCCGTCGTAGTTTTTGCATGCCCAAATGTAACCGCCGTCAGAACGGATAACTCTTGCAACAGCGTCATCTATGAGAGTGTAGAAATATTCAATGCCGGCAGCTTCAAACTTCTCCTTGTATTCATTATCATAAATTTCTTGGAAAATATCCTTGAAAGTGTGGTCGTACTTTTTGGAAATAGTGTCCTTAGTTGCAAACCAAACGTCCTGCTTAGTATCAAGGGCAAAGTTAAAGCAAGCTCTTGCAAATGAACCGATTGAATCAGAACGGTTGTGAAGTCCCTGAATAATTCCGTCAGTATTCTTGAATTCGTGTATAGTTTCCTTGGAAACATTTCCGTCCTTGTCAGTGAGGACAAGCTCAGCCTTAGAACCTTCCGGACATTTCATTTCAACGTTCTTGTAAACATCGCCGTAAGCATGACGGGCAATGGTAATAGGCTTTGTCCAAGTTGGGATATATGGTGTGATACCCTTAACAAGGATAGGTGTTCTGAAAACAGTACCGTCCAGCATTGCTCTTATTGTACCGTTAGGGGATTTCCACATTTCTTTTAGGTTGTATTCAGGCATCCTTGCAGCGTTAGGTGTAATAGTTGCACATTTAACAGCAACACCGTATTTTTTTGTAGCATTAGCTGAATCAACAGTAACCTGGTCATTGGTTTCATTTCTGTGAACAAGACCCAAGTCATAGTATTCTGTGTTAAGATCAATGTAAGGTGTTAGAAGAATGTCCTTGATTTCCTGCCAGATAATTCTGGTCATTTCATCTCCGTCCATCTCTACGAGTGGTGTTTTCATCTGAATTTTTGCCATGTTTATTACCTCCGTTTATTTTTTATGCATTAGCATATTTGATTTACATAATAATTATTCAAGTTCATTTATAACAATAATATCATTTAAGTTGATTGAAGTTTGTCCGTCAGGAATAATGATTTTACCTTCACGCTGAATCATTACTATGATTTTTTGCGGCATTAGATCAAGTTCTTCAACTGTTTTATCAAGCCAGTTATGATTTTGATTAACCACAATTTCATTAAGACTTATTTTTTCAGCATATTTAAAAGCTTGGGCACTCATAACCAAAATATCATTTTCCAAAATAACAGTATCACCATTAGGCACGACCATTTGTTTGTTTCTGATAATAAGGACAATCAGTGTGTCAGGCGGAGAAGGAATATCCTTTATCATAAGATTTTTCCATGGATGATCATTTTGTATTATAAGTTGTATAAACTGAATAGGTACTTCTTCAGTATAGTCATTAAATGTTTTCATGACATTGCTGTTTTCGTCAATCATATTAAGTTTTTTTGCTGCAAAAGGAATTAATGTTCCCTGAATGGCTATGGAGAACAAAACTATGCAGAATACAATATGAAAAATATCATATTTTGTATAAGCAGGGCTGATAATTGCCATTATTGCAAAAACAATAGATGCAGCGCCTCTTAATCCTGACCAAGAAATAAGAAGTAATTGATTCAGCTTGCATTTTAATGGAGCAAGCAAAGCAAAAACTGCCAAAGGGCGTGCGATAAAAGTAAGAAAAACAGCTATTGCCAATGACGGCAGTAATATGCTCGGTATCTGAGAAGGAAATGCAAGAAGTCCCAGCAAAAAGAAAATTGTCATTTGCATAAGACTTGTTATTCCGTCAAAGAAAATTACAAGGTTGCGTTTATTTTTAAATGAACTGTTACCGAGAATTATCCCGAAAATATAAACGCTCAGATATCCGTTTCCATTAATTGAGGTCGGAAGTGCGAAAGCAAGAATGGCTATTGCCACAACAAAAATATTATCAAATCCGGCTGTGAACTTAAAGTGATGAAAAATGAAAACAGCTATTACAGCAAAAACAATACCGAACACAGCTCCCCAAACAAGCTGGGTGAAAACAGTGAGCAGAATTTTTCCGCTTTGAGTGTTGCCGCTCATGACTGACAGAATAATAACTGTAAGCATATAGGAGCAAGGATCGTTGCTTCCGCTTTCTATTTCAAGAATTGACGCTGTATTGTCCTTTAGATTAAGTTCTTTTGAACGCAGCACCGAGAAAACAGAAGCTGCGTCGGTTGAACTTATGACTGCTCCGAACAGCAGGCTTTCAAAAAACTTAAAGTGAAGTACAAAATAGCAGAACAATCCTGTCAGTGCCGCTGTAATAACCACTCCCAATGTTGATAAAGCCAAGGCTTTTGCGGCTGCCGGTTTTGCGGACTTCCAGTTTGTGCCAAAGCCACCGTAAAACATTATAAAAATTAAGGCAACAGAGCATATTTGTTCAGCAAATTTATAATTATCAAAATTAATTTTAAAAATACCGTCTGAACCGAATATCATACCGAGGCATATGAATGCCAATAGAACCGGTATACCAAGTTTGCCGGAAATCTTATTGCAAAAAATACACAAAAGAATTATTAGTGAGAAAAATATGAGATAAACGGACATATAACCTCCTTTCGAAGTGTTAATCCGATTTTATTAAAGCGTATGTTATATTTTAATTCTTTTATTATTTAAAGTGGGGACGATGCTAACATCGTCCCACTTTGACATTAGTTAAAATTATTTTAAAGACTCTCTTGTGTAATCAAGAAGTCCGCCTGCAAGCACGATATCTTTTGTTCTGCCTGTCAATTCACAGAGAACAGGTATTTCAGCACCTGTTGTCTTGTTGATAACTGTAAGCTGTGTCTTGTCAGCTTCAATATCCTTGCGTACATCAGCGAGAACAATTTCGTCGCCCTGTGAAATCTTATCGTAATCAGCTTCATTGACAAATGTCAAAGGAAGAATACCTGCATTGATAAGGTTTGCTCTGTGGATTCTTGCAAAGGATTTTACAAGAACAGCTTTGATTCCCAAATAGAGAGGAGCAAGTGCAGCGTGTTCACGAGATGAACCTTGTCCATAGTTAGAACCGCCTACGATTATTGATTTTTCCATGTTCTTAGCACGTCTTGGGAATTCCTCGTCACATACAGTGAAGCAGTGCTGTGAAATAGCAGGAATGTTTGAACGTAAAGGAAGGATCTTTGCACCGGCAGGCATAATATGGTCTGTTGTGATGTTATCGCCGACTTTGAGTGAAACCTTGCATTCAATGCTTTCATCAAGAGGTGATGTTTCAGGGAAAGGCTTAATGTTTGGTCCTCTGAGCACTTCAACTGAATCCATTTCAGCTTCTGATGCAGGAGGTGTAAC
>CAMWVM010000103.1 GCA_947177715.1 uncultured Ruminococcus sp. | reverse complement strand
GCCTATAGCGGCTGGGGGCATCTTGCCTGAGTTACAAAACTCTTATACAAGAGGAATTAATTTTTCCTAACTTATGTTATACTTATATTATACCCCCAAATGTGATAACTTCATGATAATATCCGTAAAAATATGTATTTATTATCTGTATTTACTTTTCAAATTTAATACTGAAAAGGGTCGCACTAAGCGACATAAATTCCTCGCTTTCATCATTACAAACTATATTTTCTCTGACAGATATTTTTATTTTTTCTTTTGTTTCCATAGGTAATTCTTCATGAATTACAGGTAATATTTCTTTATAATTGTTCATACTATTCATATCCCCCTTTCTGTCAGAAATTTTTTAACTTTTTTTCTTGCTCTGTGTAAAGATGTTTTGACATTTGACTCTGATATATTCATTATATTTGAAATATCGCATATTTTTTCTCCGTAAAAATAATATCGAATGAACATTTCCTTTTGTTCTTCAGGCAAAATTTCTAATGCTTCAAAAATATATTCTACAGCAAGACTTCGTTCAAATTTTTCAAGAAAACTATCATCCGGGAAATCCCCTTTTAAAACAGTAACGCTTATCTTGCTTTTTTCTCTGAACTTATTTTTTACGCAGTTCTTTGCTATTACCGAAAGATACGGAACGATTGGTTTATCATTGATGATTTTATTTTTATTTTTCCACAATAATATAAAAACATCGCATATTATTTCTTCGATATCTTCTTTTGAAAGCACATTTTTTGCGAAATTTTTTACGACCGTAAAAACATAAGAAGAATAATTCTCTATAATTAATTCTAACGCTTTTGGATCGTTATCCTTTAACTTTTCAATAAGAATATTTTCCATTGGAATCAAACCAAACCTTTACTGAAATCATTGCAATGATATAAAAACGTTTTCATTTATATATACACCATATTTAATAAAAGGTTACACAAAAAATAAAAAACGGATAATCTAATTAAAGATTACCCGCTAATTATTTAAAATTCAATTTTACCGTAAAGTCCTGCGTCAAGATTATCCTCCGGCTTCGGCTTTTTATAATCCTTTTCAAAGCTTGTTGTGATATCAAAATGAGCTTTAGGTTTTCTGTCACGTTTTCCTCTGCGGTTTCCACCTTTATAATTATCATTATATCTTCTTTTTTCTGTAGAACTGATAATTACTTTTCTGTAAGGGTCTTCTCCTGTTGATTTAGAAGTAACGCCTTCAATTTCAGAAACTGCTGCATGAATTATACGTCTTTCATAAGGATTCATTGGTTCGAGTGCAGATGATCTTCCGTTTTTCTTCACGCTGTTTGCAATTTTAACTGCAAGCTGTTCAAGCTGTTCTTTTCTTTTTTCTCTGAAATTATTACAATCAAGTGCGATTCTGAAATACTCTCTGTCAATTTTATTACATACCAATGATGAAAGATACTGAAGAGAATCGAGCAATTCACCTTTTTTACCCAAAACTTCATCCATTCCATCTCCGGTTATATCAATCAGACAGCCGTTTTCCAAATCAGAAATATTGAAAGAAACATTTTCAATGCCCATTACATTAAGTACATCTTCAATATATTTTACAGCTATATCTGTTTTAGTAACCTCATATTCTGCTTCAACTTTAGCTTCACCTTTAATTTTTCCGAAAAGCCCTTTTTTAGGTTCTTCAATAATACTAAATGTTATTTTGCTTTCTTCCTTCTGAAATTCTTCACACGCAAGCTGTTTCGCTTCTTCCACTGTTGCAGCGGTGAAAATCTTTTTCATTTTATAAAACTCCTCTCAAAATTAATTATTCTTTTTCATCATAATCTTCGCCGTACTTTTCTGCCATACGACGTCTTGCTTCATTTATTCGCTTTCTTTGAAGTTCTTTCATTTCAGCCTTAGAAAGCTTTCTTTCTTCTACATCCTCGTCATCTTCTTCATTTGAACCTGATGACGGCTCTGTACCGTTCTGCATAGCTAAAGCTTTTTCAAACATTGAAGGCTTTTTATTCTTCTTTTTTTTCTTTTCAATATCTTTCTTAACCATTTCCTGTACTTTTGCAGGAGAATAAAGAACGTTAAGAACTATTGTCTGAATAAGAGCGAACAATGATGAATAAATCCAGTAAAGACCCAGTCCTGCCGGATATGAGAAACAAATCCAAAGTGAGAACAAAGGCATAATATAAAACATTGCCTTCATTCCTCCGCCCATATTAACTGCGGCTGGATTATTTTTCTTAGAAAGTCTTTGAGAAATAATTGTAGTAAGAAGCTGAAGTATTGCTGATATAAACGGAATGAAAACCAAAGAATCACGGGAAAGCTTAAACTTAGGAATAGCACCAAGTGAAATTCCAATAAATTCATAATTTATATTTTCTGCTTCTTTTCTTACACTTTCAGGAAGCACATCAGCATACTTACCATTTTCTTTTTCAACAAAATCAAAGGTAATAAGCTCAGGTCTGGACTGTGCAAGAGATTTTGAAACATTATTTTCATCAAGCATAAATTTATCTATATCAGAATGCTTCTTTATTGCTTCAATGAAATTATTCCATTCTGTGTCGCTGTCGATTGATTTTGCTGTTTTCGGATATTTATCCTTATCCTTAAGCTCTTCTTTTAAAGCCTCATAAGGATCCTTATCGCCTTCTTTTTCATATTTAGCAATTAACTCTTCAATAGATGTATCCTTAGATTTAATTTCATCGCTTGCAACATAAAGATTTGTAATGAGTGCATTAGATGCTTTTACATCATCTTTTTCTGCATTAGAAATATAGGTCAAAGGACCATAAATTACAGGAATAAGCGAGAACAAGATTACCATTGTAATAACCATAGGAAGACAGCTTGCCATAGGATTTACATTTTCTTTGCTGTAAAGCTTCATGGTTTCTTCGTTAAGCTTTTCCTTATTATTAGCATACTTCTTTTTTAGTTTTTCTAACTGAGGATTAAGCATTGCCATTCTTGCAGTACTTTTCTGCTGTTTTACATTAAGAGGAAAAACTACAAGACGTGTTATTAAAGTAAACAAAAGCAATGCAATACCATAATTTTTTACAAGTGCATAACATAATTTCATTATCCAACCCAAAGGGGTAGCTAATAGATTCATTTGAAACCTCCAGTCGCAGAATTCCTGCCAAACTAATTTATATTTAATATTTAATTATTTTCTCTTTTAAAAAAACTGAATTTATCGGGAACATAGTCCACTCCGCCCTTTGAAAACGGATTACACCTCAAAAGACGCCAAACGCTTAATATTAATCCCTTAATTAAGCCGTGCTTTCTGAAAGCTTCTATGCTGTAATTTGAACATGTGGGATAATATTTGCATCTTGGCGGAAACAACGGACTTATTATTTTCTTATAAATACTTATAAAAAAAATCGGAATATTTCTCATTTTCTTTTTTGTTTTTCAAAAAAACTCTGATTATTCATTTTTTTCAGAAGTCTTTTATTAATAAAAAACTCAATATCCTGAGTTTTCTTTTCAAAAATATTATTTCTTCCTGCAAAAACTATATCATATCCAATAGGAAACTTGTCCTCATTCAATCTGTAAGCAGCTCTTATTATTCTTTTTATTCTGTTTCTTTTTACAGCGTTTCCTTGTTTTTTCCCTACTGATATTCCTACTCTGTTATATGGCGATTTATTTGGCATATAATACGCCGTTAAATATTCACAGGATACGAAATTTCCTTTTCTAAAACATCTTAAAAATATTTTGTTATCCTTAAGTATTTCGGTAAAAAGCATAAAAACCTCTGAATAAACCTATAATTATCACATAAATTTTAATTAATATTTAGTTATTATGATAGTTTTACATCACAATAAAGAGAAAGACCCTATACCAAACATTTTTAAACTGAATGGTATATGGCCGTATCTTTGACATAATTAATAGCTGAGTCTTGCTCTTCCTTTTGATCTTCTGCGAGCCAAAACCTTTCTGCCGTTCTTAGTTGACATTCTCTTCATAAAACCATGTACTTTTTTTCTCTGTAATTTTTTAGG
This sequence comes from uncultured Ruminococcus sp., assembly GCA_947177715.1. GTDB lineage: Bacteria > Bacillota > Clostridia > Oscillospirales > Ruminococcaceae > FB2012. The sequence continues at coordinate 2,233 of CAMWVM010000103.1, read as the reverse complement.
CTGATAAGTTCTTTTCATTTCAGATATCCTCCCTTCCAAAATCAAAACAAAACATTTCAATAAAATCATTCGGACCTTTTTATGCATAAAAATACGCATAACATGCCCCTGTAATAATCAATTATAGCTCATTCTTATATTATTTGTCAAGACTATTCATAATTTTTTTATATTTCAAACAGTCTTTTTTGATATTATAATTTTATACATTTGCGGAAACACAATATATTGTATTTCATACTATATTTTTTTGTATATTAAGTACTCAAGATAATTAGAAATTTTATAAAAAAATTTTACACTATTATATAATGCGTTACACTTGAAATTTTTTTTGAAATATGCTATAATTAAATAGAATTGATAATTGTGTCTGTTTTTTAATTATTAAAAATTTATACATAAGATAATTAAATAAATACCCTCTTGAAATCTTTTCAAAGGGAAGATTTTTGTTTTATGCTATTTTATTGATTAAGAAATATAAAAAATTTCAGGAGGAGAAAAATGGAGTCTTTTAATGACGTATTTTTAAGCGTTTTAAAATACTGTAAAGCTGATCCAACTGTTAGTGAAATCGGCTTTAATAAATGGATTAAAATTCTTGAACCTTATAAACTTGAAAATAATACGGCTTATCTTCTTACAGACAGTGAATTTACAAGAAAAACAACCCTTGAGGTTTATGAATCTGTTTTGAAAAAAGCATTTTTAGAAACTTTAGGTTTTGATGTAGAAATTAAAATTCTTGTTAAAACTAAAGAAAAAGAGCCTGAACAGATTGCTGAACCTGTACCGACAGTCAGCGAACCTACTTCAATCAGCGAATCTTTAACCTTTGAAAATTTCATAAAAGGAAAATCCAACGAGCTTGCATATGCATTCTGTATAGCAGTTGCAGGAAAAAATGAAAGTTCAAGTAATTCAGCGTCAAATAATACTTTTAACCCTCTTTTCATTTATGGTGATTCCGGTCTTGGAAAAACTCATCTTATGAAAGCTATTGAAAATGAAGTTTTAAAGAAAAATCCTGAATTAAATATAATTTACACCACCGGTGAAAATTTTGTAAATGAACTTGTTATGGCATTAGAATATCATAAAACCATTAATTTTCATAACAAATATCGAAATGCAGATTTTCTTTTGATTGACGATATTCAGTTTATTGCCGGAAAGGAAAGAGGACAGGAAGAATTTTTCCATACTTTTAATGATCTTTACAATGCAGGTAAACAAATAGTTCTAACATCTGACATTGCTCCGTCAAAAATATCAAAGCTTGAAAACAGAATTCGTTCTCGTTTTTCACTTGGCGTTCAGGTTGATATTCAGCCGCCTGATTTTGAAACCAGGATGGCTATTGTTAAAAGAAAAGCAGAGCTTTTGGGACTTCAGCTATCTGACAATGTTGCAAGAATCATTGCAGAAAAAATAAAGACAAATATTCGTCAGCTTGAGGGAACAGTAAATAAAATCAAAGCTCTCACCACTTATACCAACGAGCCTCCTTCAATATCCATGGCTCAAAGAGTAATAAAAGAAATTATGATTGCAAATCATCCAGCTGAGATAACAGTTGATAGTATTATAAATGAAGTTGCTGCTTCTTTTAAAGTAACGCCTGAAGACATAAGATCTCAGAACAGACGTGCAAATATTTCTCTTGCAAGAAAGATAACAATTTATCTTTTAAAAGAAATTAAGGGAATGACTTATATACAAATCGGTAATGAATTAAATAAAAACCACTCTACAATGACTATTCATTATCAAGATGTAGTTAAGCTCTTAAAGAAAAATCCTGATTTAAAAGAAACAGTAGACGATATAATTAAAAATTTGAAAAATACATAGTTTTTTCAACTGTTTCAACATAGTTTTCAACAATATTTTAAGCTTATATAGCCTTATTTTAATACTTTGCAGTTAACTTTCAACAGTTTTAAAATTTAAGAACAAATATCAAAAGTTGATAAAATTTTATAAGTTTATTTATTTCAACATTTTTTTATGTTTTATTTAACAATCAACATGAAAAATTTCAACAAATTAAACTCTTGAAAATATTTAAACACTTTAAACTTTTAGCTTTGAAAAATATTTGATTTTTTTATACGATGAAAATGCCTGTAAATAAGAGATTAGAAAGTTTTTAGTGTTTTCAACCGACTCTACTAGTTAAGCTCTTAAAGAAAAATCCTGATTTAAAAGAAACAGTAGACGATATAAT
>CAMWVM010000102.1 GCA_947177715.1 uncultured Ruminococcus sp. | reverse complement strand
GTCAACCATTATTGAGGGAGGAACTGGAGCAACTTCAAAAGAACTGGCACAAACTCCGTTTCTTCCGGAACGTCTTGAAAGCGGTACAATAAACACTGTAGGTATTATCGGTTTAGGTGCAGGTTTAAAATTTGTTGCCGATAAAACACCTGAACGAATAATGGCTCATGAAGAACAACTTTGTAAACAATTTATGCACGGACTTCAAACACTGCCAAACATTAAAATCTACAGAAGCGAATGTAAGCATGTACCTATAGTTGCCTTCAATATAGGTGATATAAATTCTCAGGAAGTTGCAAATTATTTAAGTGATAATGGATATGCACTGAGGGGCGGAATACAATGTGCAGCGCTTGCACATAATACTTTAGGAACAACAGACCAAGGCGTTGTAAGATTTTCACCCTCAGCATTTAATAATAAACAACAGGTTTCAGGATTGCTGAATACTATAAAAAGATACAATCCATAAATCTATTTCTAAAAAGTAACATCAAAAACCCGACAGGTATCAAAACCTGTCGGGTTAATTCAATGAGTAACAACAGCATAAAATTATAAATCAAATAACAATATAATCTTTAAGTTCTGCATGCATTTTCTCAGTAAATTCGTCAATATATAATAACTCAAGTGAGTTAGAAAAATATTGAATTTGATTTCTCAAATCAATAATTTTTTCTGCAAGTTCTATGTCTACTAAAAGACAATCGGAAATTTCTTCTGCTGTTGCAGTATTTATATTTACTTTTCTTCTGACTTTTGATGATGTCACGCTGCTAACAGTAGTTGACGTTGTTATTGTGGTATTGCGTGAAATATTTTTAGCAGTAGACGAAGTTGTTGTCGTTTTATAATCCTCATTTGCAACATACAAATATTGTTTTAAAATAGCAAGCTTAGACTCCCCTATACCATCAATCTGCAACAGCATATCCATGTTGTAAACAGTTCCTATATCTGAACGAAAATTAATGATTCTCTGTGCCAGTGTTTCGCCTATTCCATTGATTTGCAAAAGTTCTTCAAAGGTAACATAGTTCACATCTATAGGAAAACGGACAGCTGTAGTTGAAGTCACAGTTGTCCGTTTGACAGCAGTTGTTGATTTAGTAGTTTCCTTAATTTTGGTTGTAGAAACAGTGCTTGTCTTAGATTTAGTTGTTTTTGTTACGTCAGTCGTTTTTGTAGTCTTATCTGACATTTCAGACATATTATCAGATTTACTGTTTTCAGGCATATTATCATTGTGATATGTTTTTCTTAGTAATGCAGTTGAAGCAATAGCAGAACTAACAGCGACAACTATAAATAGAAATAACGCAATGTCAGTTTTTGTAACTTTGCATCTATGCTTTTTATTAGAATTATCGGCGTTTTTCCTCATGTTGTCTGCCAATGCTGTCACTCCAATAAGCTGTAAATTTAATAGCTTAATGATAACAAAGCACAGCTTATCTTTCAACAATCTTCGACAATTATTAAGAATTATACGTATTATATTTTACAATTTATAAATATTTGACTTTTATGTTTCTTTATATAAATTATATTTTAATGGTAATTTGAAATTACTGATTTTTCTTAGCAATATTAATAATTTTTTTCTTCACAACCTATTGTGCTTTTAAAAATAATATGATACAATATTTAATATATATTGTGTGAAATTTTAGATTATCAGATTCTTGAAGTGAAAAGGGTGACATAAATGTTTAGCGCTATAGCAAATAGCTTTAATATGCTTTGGAACGTCTTTAAATATATTAGAATAAATGATGTTATTGATATTGCTATTTTATCATTTCTTATATTCCATGGAATAAAACTTATAAGAGAGACACGTGCACAGCAGTTAGTTAAAGGTATTTTGGTTTTAATTGTAGCTTATTTATTAGCTATATTCTTCAACCTTCAAACAATGCGTTTTTTCCTTAAAACATGTTTTGAATGGGGAATTTTAGCCATTATAATTGTATTCCAACCTGAATTAAGACGAATTCTTGAAAAGGTTGGACGTACAAAATTCACCGAACTGAATTTTTTTGCTGGCAATGAAGTAGAAAATGCCGCAGACAAGTGGAAAAATTGCATTGATGCTATTTGTGACGCTGCTCAGAATTTATCTTCTACTTGTACAGGTGCTCTTATTATCTGTGAACGTAAAACAAAACTTGGCGAACAAATTGATACAGGAACCATATTAAATTGTAATCCTTCATCCGCAATTTTCGGAAATATTTTCTTTCCTAATACTCCCCTTCATGACGGTGCTGTCATTATAAGAGATGGCGTAATACTTGCCGCTGGCTGTTTTCTTCCAAAACCACAAAAAGAAGAATTAATTGCAAAACAATTAGGATCAAGACACCGTGCCGCAATTGGCATGAGTGAAATTTCTGACGCTATTGTAATTGTTGTATCAGAAGAAACAGGAACTATTTCTGTTGCGGAAAACGGCGAGCTTACAAGAGGATTTACAAGAGACAGCCTGAAAAAATTACTTAGTCTGCGTTTTATACCGGAAAAGGAATCTAATAACGGAAAAGATAATTTTGCAGGGAGGGTTATTTCAAAATGGAAAAAATAAAAAAAGTTCGTCCTCCCAAAAACCGTGAATCTGATTTTGTTTTAAGAATTCTTGCAGCAATAATTGCAATTATAATTTGGGTTGTCCTTTCAATAACTCAATATCCGACTACAACAATTCAGATTGCAAATGTTCCTGTTGTTTTCTCTTTAGATGGAACAAAAGCTAATGATAAATCCCTGTCACCAATAAATCTTCCCAACAACTTAACCGTAAATGTTGAGATAAAGGGTATGAAGTATGAAATAGGCGGGTATACAGAAAAGGATCTTATTGCTACCGTTAATCTTGATCCGGTTAACAACGAGGGAACTTATTCACTTGACATTAATGTTGAATCAACTCACAGCTCTGACCAATGTACAATCGTGTCCGTTTCACCGGCAACCATTGATGTTTCATTTGAAAAAATCAACAGCAAAACTTTTGAGCTGTCCACAGAAATGCCTTATGTAAACGTAGAAAACGGTTTTACACTTAAAGATATTGATGTTTCACCTTCAGAGATTGAAATACAAGGCACTGAAAAAGATCTTGAGAATCTTTCAAAAGTAAGTGTACGTGTTAAAGATTCATTGACTTTGTCGGAAAATACAGTGATTTCAACAAGTGATCTTATATTCTATGACAAAAATAACAATGTACTTTTATCGGATAAATACACTGTTCTAAACAACAAAAATTTCAATGTTTCATTTTCTCTTAACAAAATAAAAGATGTCGAATTGAAATTGGATTTTACTGAATGTCCTGATAATTTTGACTCGTCGGTTATTCCCTATGTCCTTTCCGAAAAAACAATTCAAATTATATCGCCGATTTTAGATAGTGAATCTGTTACCGAAAAATCTATAGGTTCTATTCCCTTAAATGAAGTTGATTTGGATAAAACTTTTGATTTTAATTTAAAATTAAACGATGATGAAGAGATTTTAAGCGGGTCAGATAAAATATCAGTTTCATTTAACCAATCAGGTTATACATCCAAAAATTTTACTGTTGATTCTGATAATTTTAAAATAGTTAATAGACCTACAGGTAAAAAAGTTTCTGTTAAAACAAAAAACATTTCAGGTGTAACAATTATCGGACCTGAAGCTATAATAAATAGTATTTCTGCAGGTGATCTCACTGTAGAAATAGATTTAAAAGGTATAGTAAAAAACGGTACAGTTAGTAAAGATGTAACGGTGTATTCAACAAAGCATGACAACATTTGGTGCTATGGAAAATATAAAGCAGAAGTTGTTATATCATAAAAAAACAGCGGTCTTGTTTATGATACAGACCGCTTTAGTTTTATTGAAAGGACAAAATCATGCCAATTATTATTAATCAAATAAAAACAAGTTTAAAAACAGAGAAAAACGATATAATAAACAAAGCTATAAAGCTTTCAGAAATAGATAGATGCGATATTGAAACTGCTGAAATATATAAAACATCTCTTGATGCAAGAAAACAAAGCAATATTCAATTTGTACATTCTGTTTTCATAAAGCTAAAAGAAACCGATAAGGAGAAAGTTCTCTGCCATAAAAATGCAACTTTGAGTTATGTTGAAAACAGCTGTATTAATCCTGTTATCTCAAAAGTAAAAAAAGATGGTAGGATTGTAATTGCAGGCTTCGGACCGGCTGGCATGTTTTGCGGTTTAGTTCTTGCTGAGAATGGATATAAACCAATAATTCTTGAAAAAGGTCAGGATGTGGACAAGCGTACAAATGCCGTAACTGACTTTTGGACTAAAGGACAGCTAAATCCGAAATCAAATGTTCAGTTTGGTGAAGGCGGAGCAGGTACTTTTTCTGACGGAAAGCTAACAACAAGAATTAAAGATCCTGCCTGCCGATATATCACTGAGCGTTTCGTCGAATTTGGCGCCCCCAAGGAAATACTTACTAAATCAAAAGCGCACATAGGAACTGACAATCTGAGAAAAATAGTAAAGGAAATCAGAAAACGCATAATAAATCTCGGTGGAGAAATAAGATTTGAAAACGAATTAATTGGCTTCTCTTCACATAACGGTAAAATTAATACCGTAGAAACCGATAATGATATTATTTCCTGCTCAAGTCTTGTGCTTGCGATTGGTCATTCTTCAAGAGATACCTTTACAATGCTTGCAAACAAGGGCGTTTTTCTTGAACCTAAACCATTTTCTGTTGGAGCAAGAATTGAACATACTCAGCAATCCGTTGATGAGAGCCTGTATGGACAAAATATAGGGAATCCATTACTGCCAAAAGGCGAATACCAGCTTTCATATAGGGATAAATCAGGTCGTGGCGTATATACATTTTGTATGTGTCCAGGGGGTGTAGTTGTACCTGCCGCTTCTGAAGAAGGAGCAACTGTAACAAATGGCATGAGTTATTTTTCGAGAAACGGCAAATATGCAAACGCTGCTTTGGTTGTTTCTGTTACACCTCAAGATTTTGGCAGTTCACCTCTTAGTGGAATGGAATTTGCAAGACAAATTGAACAAAACGCTTATAATACCACAGGCAGTTACATTGCGCCTGCAACAACTGTGAGTGGATTTTTAAGTGAAAAACCTGAAGTTTCGTCAGATATTTCACCAACTTATGCCATAGGAGTAAAACCGGTGGAGTTTAGAAGTATCTTTCCTAAGTTTGTTACCGATATGATGGCAATGGGTTTGAATAATTTTTCAAGAAAAATGAAATGCTTTGGAGATGGAAACGCCATTCTTACTGCACCTGAAACAAGAACCAGCTCTCCTATTCGCATTACAAGGACAGAAGAACTGCACTCGGTATCTTTAAATAATTTATATCCATGCGGCGAGGGCGCAGGCTATGCCGGAGGCATAATGTCTGCTGCTGCCGACGGTATAAAAATCGCACTTAAAATAATGGAAACTCAAGCACCATAATATTTTTTATGAAATTGAAAGGTATATTATGAACAACAAATATTATTGTGTATGCGGCGTAGTAACAATAGATAATAAAATCTTATTTGTTCGCCATACCTACGGAACTGCAAAAGGAAGAATATTAATTCCCGGCGGTTTTGTAAAAGAAAACGAAATGCCTCATAAAGCTGTAGAAAGAGAAATCTTTGAGGAAACAGGCATAACAGCAAAAGTTAACTCTATATTATCAGTTCAGTTCAAACCAGAACAATGGTGTATTATCTTTTTAATGGATTATGTTTGCGGAACACCTCATTCAGACAATTTAGAAAACAATGAAGTTCTTTTACTTAGTGCAAAGGATGCAGTAATGCGTGATGATATAACCAATCTTAGCAAAAGAATTATGCAAACTATCATGAATAAGAACTTTGCAGCACTGAATAAAAGTGATTATACTGCAACGACCTCTAATCCTGATGAATATTTGATTTTCGGAGTAATATAGAAAAACGATTTGGAGCCTTATTTCCAAATCGTTTTTTTGCTATAATCTTGATTTAAAATCCTCATATTCGAAGCTTTTTATTAACTTCAATTCACCGTCAGTGCTATATAAATATATTGATGGCAGTGGCATTCCGTTAAAGGTATTGTTCTTTACCATGGAGTAAATCGCCATATCAGTAAATACAAGTCTTTCTCCCTCTTTTAAAGGATTATCAAATGAATAATCACCTATAATATCTCCTGCCAGACAGGTCGGGCCGCCTAAACGATAAGTATAAGGCTTATCCCTGTCTCTTATACAAATCACCGAGCCCACGATACTC
>CAMWVM010000101.1 GCA_947177715.1 uncultured Ruminococcus sp. | reverse complement strand
TCTCGTGGGCTAGGAGATGGGTATAAGAGACAGGGATAGGTTGGAGGCTGGGGGACATAAGTCGTTGTTATAAAAAGAAAGGTCGTAACATTATGGAAACAAAACAGTTTAAAGCCGAGTCTAAAAGACTTTTGGACATGATGATCAACTCTATTTATACACACAAGGAAATCTTCCTTCGTGAGCTTATTTCCAATGCCAGTGATGCTATTGACAAGTTATATTTTAAATCACTCACAGATTCATCTGTAGGGATAAAACGTGATGATTTTGCAATTAACTTGAAGCTTGACAAGGAAAACCGCACAATCACCGTTTCAGATAACGGTATCGGTATGACCGAAGAAGACCTTGAAAACAACTTGGGTACAATCGCAAACAGCGGCTCTCTCGCATTCAAAAAAGATAACGATTTAGGAGAAGACGTAGACATTATCGGTCAGTTCGGTGTTGGTTTCTATTCCACATTTATGGTAGCTAAGGAAGTTACCGTTTATACAAAGGCCTACGGCTCTGACAAGGCATATAAATGGCAGTCAGACGGAGTTGAGGGCTATACCGTTGAGGAATGTGACAAGGAACAGGCTGGTACAGAAATCGTACTGAAACTAAAAGATAATACTGATGATGAAAACTATGACAAATATTTAGAACAGTATGAAATTCAATCACTTGTCAAGAAATATTCTGACTATATCCGCTTCCCAATTAAAATGGAAGTTGAGCATACACATTATGACGAAAAGGGAGAAAACCCTGAGATTCACAAGGAAATTGAAACCCTTAACAGCATGACTCCTATCTGGAAGAAAAACAAAAGTGAACTTAAAGACGAGGACTATAACAATTTCTATAAAGAAAAATTTATGGATTATCAAGATCCTATCACTCACATTCATTCAAAGAATGAGGGTATTGCAACCTATGACGCTTTGCTCTATATTCCTTCAAAAGCACCTTTTGACTACTACTCAAAGGATTTTGAAAAGGGCTTGCAGCTTTATTCAAGCGGAGTAATGATTATGGATAAATGCTCCGACCTGCTGCCTGACTACTTCAGCTTTGTAAAAGGTCTTGTAGATTCAGAGGACTTGTCGCTCAACATTTCCCGTGAAATGCTTCAACTTGACAGGCAGCTTAAAATCATTGCAAAAAATGTAGAAAAATCTATAAAAAACGAGCTTTCAAAACTTCTGAAAAATGATAGAGAAAAGTATATCAAATTCTTTGATACCTTTGGTTTACAGCTTAAATTCGGTATTTATCAAAGCTACGGTGCTGCAAAGGACACATTGCAGGAGCTCTTGATGTTCCCGTCCTCATTTGACGGAAACAAAGTAACTCTTGACGAATATGTATCGAGAATGAAAGAGGGGCAAGATGTTATTTACTATGCCTGCGGTGAAAGCATTCCCAGAATTGAAATGCTTCCACAGATTGAGCTTGTTAAGGACAAAGGCTTTGAAGTTCTCTATTTCACTCAGGACGTTGATGAATTTGCAATCAAGATGATGATGGAATATAAGGGAAAGAAGTTTAAGTCTGTTTCAGACGGTGATCTTGACCTTGAAACTGAGGAAGAAAAGGAAGAAACAAAGAAAACCTCAGAAGAAAATCAGGATATGTTCAAGTTCATGCAGGAATCTTTAGACGGCAAGGTTAAGGACGTTCGACTTTCCACCAAGCTGAAAAGTCACCCTGTATGCCTGTCTGCCGAGGGCAATATAACCATTGAAATGGAAAAGGTACTCAACTCGATGCCACAGAACGACGGAAACAAGGTAACAGCAGAAAAGTGTCTTGAGCTTAATCCGTCACACCCTGTATTTGAAAAGTTAAAGTCACTTTATACAGCTGACAAGGACAAACTTGCAGAATACACTAAGATACTGTATTCACAAGCTTTGCTTATTGAGGGTATGTCAATAGAAAACCCCGTTGAATTTGCAAATCTTATCTGCGGACTTATGGTATAAATATAAACAAGATAGAACGCAAAAAGTTTTTGCTGTCCCTAAAAAGGCTTTTGCGTATTTGCAGTTTTTTAAACATAAAACCCAAAGCCTTTTTTAATTAGGACAAATAAAAAGCGAACCCGTATTGGGTTTTAGCCTGTACACTTAAAGGGAGAACCCAATTAGGATTCTCCCTTTAAAATTTAATACTAAATTTAAATTAACAGCAAGTTACGATTTCGCCCATTTGATCTCTTGAAGCTCCAACAGCGTTGGATTCGTCTGTGTCAATGTGCATTGCCCTTGCATAATTCTCACTTACACGGCATACTGTATCACAAAGGATCGCCGTTCTGTCAGCAGATTCAATTTTTACGCAAACAACCTGCTTGTCCTTTACACCAAGCTCCTCTGCATCAGCAGGTGTAAGATGAATGTGTCTTTTTGCTATGATTACACCCTCGGAAATTTCCACTTCACCGCATGGTCCAACAATTTTGCAAGCTCCTGAACCTGCAACGTCGCCTGACTCTCTTACAGGGGCAATAATTCCGATCGAACGTGCGTCAGTTGCTGAAAGCTCCACCTGGTCAGCTTTACGGCATGGACCGAGAATTGAAACGTTAGGCAATTCCTTTTTAGGTCCCACGATTGTAACTCTTTCCTCACATGCAAATTGACCTGGCTGGGAAAGGTCTTTTTTATGTGTAAGCTTCGCACCCTTTCCAAAAAGTATTTCAAGAGTTTCCTCTGTTACATGTACATGACGTGCTGATGTTTCAACTATGAATTTTGACATCTAAAACATTCCTTTCAAATAAGCAAATTTTTTTACATAAATATTTTACTACTTTTATTTCCAAACGTCAATATAACTTTAAAAATTTTAATGAATTTATTAACACAATGTAAAAGTTAGAAAAGCTATTGACAAAGTTTATATAAGAGTTTAAAATTAACTTAGGTTATATAATAATTATATAATTATGTAAAATATTCTCTGTTTTTTGTTGCTTTCGACAGTGTTTTTTGCGCTTCGACTGCAAATAGAATATATAGAATATATAATTATAGAAAGGTTGATTAGAAAATGTTTGCAAAAACAAAAAAGGTTATATCCTTTATTTCAGCAGCTGCAATCGTGCTGTCGATTACAGGATGTAATAAGTCAGATTCATCTTCAAATGATGAGTCCTCTAGAGCTGAAACCACAAGAGCTAACATTACAACTGCACCAGTAGTTGAAACTCTTGGCGATTTTGACTTATCAGATGTTGTCATTGAAAATAAAGCTCCGGCTGATTACAAAAAAACTATTGAAGCCGAAGACGGAAAGCTGTCAGGCGACGCTATTTCAACTGACAAGAACTTCCTCGGCGATTTCACAGGAAAAGGCTTCATTTCACTCTTCCATGATACCGACAAGATTGATTTGGACATTGAGATTCCTGAGGACGGAAGCTATGACGTAAACCTCGTCAGTGCCGCAGACCAGGCAGGTTCAAGCTGTCAGATTTCTATTGACGGCGCTGCTCTTGTCACATCAAAAATTAACTCTACTGAACTTTCAGACAATGTTGCTGAAAAGGTTCTTCTTACAAAAGGTAAACATACTATCACACTTAATCCTAAGGACGATATGAAAGGCATCTACATAGATTCCATTACATTCACTACCGCAAAAGCTGTTGACCTTGAACAGTATAAGGTAAGCAATGAGCTTTCCAATCCAAATGCAACTGAAGAAACTCAGCGTCTTTATAACTTCCTCACAAATGTTTACGGAAAATATACAATTTCCGGTCAGTATGCTTCTAACAGTGAGGGCAAGGACAGCCGTGAGTTTGTACAATTAAAAAAAGAACTTGGTGCAACACCTGCAATACTTGGTCTTGACCTCATTGAAGCTTCACCAAGCCGTATTGCAAATGGTTCCAGCGAATCCAGCGGTCAGATAATTGCTGCTCAGGCTATGGACTGGTGGAATAACGAGGGCGGAATTGTTACAATGTGCTGGCACTGGAACGCTCCTGAACCATACCTTAACGCTAACGGACACGCATGGTGGGAAGGATTCAATCAGGAAGCAACATCATTCAGCCTTGCAAAAGCCCTTAACGGCGAAGACAAGGAAGGCTATGATTACCTTATAAGAGATATCGATGCAATCGCTGAAGTTCTTATTCAGCTTGACGACAACCATGTTCCGATTCTCTGGAGACCCCTACATGAAGGCGGCGGAGATCCTCAGTGGAATAACCCTTGGTTCTGGTGGGGTGCATCAGGAGCTGACGCATACAAAGAACTTTGGAAGCTTATGTATGACCGTCTGACTAACTATCACCACATTAATAACCTTATTTGGGTATGGAACGGACAGAATCCTCAGTATTATCCCGGTGATGAATACGTTGATATTCTCGGCTATGATATTTATGCAAACGAACACGACAGTTCTTCTCAAAAGGATAAATATGATTACACTCAAGCCACAACTGAAACAAATAAAATTGTTGCCCTTTCAGAAAACGGAGTGCTTTTTGATCCTGATATCGCATTTAATGACGGTGCTCGCTGGGCATGGTTCTGTACATGGAACGGTGAGTTTACTTTGAAAGATATGCAGCTTTCAGACGAGTATACTACACTTGATATGTGGAAAAAAGTTTACAGCAGTGAAAGAGTTCTTACACTTGAAGAACTTCCTGACCTCAAGAACTATCCTCTCGATACGGAAAAGTTCCTTGCTGAAAATAAATAATTAGGTCTTTTACCGCCTTTTTTGTAAAAACAAAAAAGGCGGTATTATTATACATTAAACCCGACATAAAGGCAAAATACCCATAATTCAACTGAATAATTTGTATAAAAATACTTAAAAAACGACTTGAAATTATAGATAAAATAATGTATAATTAAATACATGACATATGCAGTTTGGTATATATTTTTTCCGTTATCAGTCAAATCGGAAAATATCTTGTCGAATACTCGCAAAATTAATTAAACCAAGCATTGCAGTTATATATTGAAAATATGATGTAATAACACATACTATGAGGAGGTTATGTTATGACAGAAAAATCCCTTCATGCATTTAAAGGGACAATCGTTCAAGAGAGAGAACTGAAAGAAGTTATTGCTAAACATCATGATCAGCCGGGAGGACTTATGCCGATTTTACAAGAGGCTCAGGAAATCTACGGATATCTTCCTATTGAAGTACAGACCATGATTGCTGACGGTTTGGGAATATCCCTTTCCGAGGTTTACGGCGTAGCAACTTTCTATTCACAGTTTTCACTTACTCCAAAGGGCGAACACCGTGTAAGCGTATGTTTAGGTACAGCTTGCTATGTAAAGGGTTCGGACAAGATCCTTGAGGCAGTTGAAAAGCGATTGGGCATCAAGAGCGGAGAATGTACTCCCGACGGTTTGTTCTCTATTGAATCATGCCGCTGCGTAGGAGCTTGCGGACTTGCTCCTGTAATGATGGTCGATGAAGATGTTTACGGAAAAGTAACTCCAGATCAGGTAGACGCAATTATAGATTCCTACCTTACTAAAAAAGGAGGTGCCAATAAATAATGACTATTGAAGAACTGAACAAAATAAAAAAAGCTAAAGAAGACTTAATTAAAGTTAGAAAAATTGTTGCCGAAGAGGGCGAAAAGCTTGCTAAGAAAACAGGTTATCGTAAGCAGATTCTTGTCTGTGGAGGTACAGGCTGTACTTCATCTGGAAGTAAAAAGGTTATTGAGGCATTAGAGGGCGAACTTGCAAAACAAGGACTTGATAAAGAAGTTCTCGTTGTAAAAACAGGTTGTTTCGGTCTTTGTGCTTTAGGACCTATCCTCATTGTTTATCCAGAGGGTGCATTCTATGCACAGGCTACTCCTGAGGGTGTTGTTAGAATCGTTGATGAACATATTAAAAAAGGAAATATTGTGAAAGACCTGCTGTATAAAGAAACTATACACGCAGACGGAAGTATTATTTCCCTTTCGGAAACAAATTTCTATAAAAAACAGCTCAGAATCGCTCTTCGCAACTGCGGAGTTATTAACCCTGAAGATATTGAAGAATATATTGCTACTGACGGATATCAGGCACTTGCTAAGGTTCTCACAAAAATGAAACCTGACGATGTTATTCAAGAGCTTCTTGATTCAGGTATCAGAGGAAGAGGCGGCGCAGGATTCCCAACAGGTAGAAAATGGGCTTTCGCAAAAGCATCAGAAAGTGATATAAAATATGTCTGCTGTAATGCCGACGAAGGTGACCCAGGTGCATTCATGGACCGTTCAATTCTTGAGGGCGACCCTCATGCTATAATTGAAGCTATGGCTATTGCCGGCTATACAATCGGTGCATCACAAGGTTACAT